>JBJKQV010000460.1:0-8764 GCA_046704985.1 Terriglobia bacterium | reverse complement strand
CCGCCGGGCGCAAGTTGGCGAACGACTTGTGCGCCACGATCGCCAGCGCCTTGGCGCCCGCCGGGTCGCGTGGGCGGCCGGGGAAGTGCACCTCGCCCGCCGAAATCATCCCCGTCACCCCGCCGTTCAGGCAACTATCGATGAAGTCGAGCGTGCGCTGGCGGGGCGTGAAGTCGCCTGCCACCGGGTGGACGTGCGAGTCGATCAGTCCGGGAATCACCGTCGACCCCGCGGCGTCGATCACCTGGGGCTCGCTGCGCGGCGCCAGCTTGCTCTCCGCGCCGAAGGCGGCGATCTTGCCGTCCTCGACGAGCAGCGCGTCGGCGTCCAGGCGCGGCTTTTGGATGTCGCCGGAAATCAGGATGCCGATGTTGCGAATGAGCGTGGATTTCATGATTCCTCCCGCCGGCCGCCAACCTGCCGCAGGGCTTCCGAGTAGCTCAATCCGCCCACGCGCGCGTGGGGACGCGGGCCGTCGGCCAGCGCCACCAGCACTACCAGTTCGTCGGCGCGCGGAGCGTCGTTCGCCCCCGCTTCGATGGCGTCAAAATGCGAGCGCACGCGCTCGTTGTCCTTGCACTGCAGGGGCACGTCGATGCGCGCCCCCACCCCTGCCACCTTCTTGGTGGAGGGAACGATGGTCTGGGTTTTACCCAGAATCTCGCGCATGGCGAAGCCGATGGGGTGGTGGAACGCCGCGCCGTGCTCGAGCTCGCCCGCTTCGCCCACAATCGTCGCCTTGCCGTAGCTCTGAACCTTTCCCGGGTCGGCGCCCAGCAACTGCAAGGCGCGGCGGGTCAGCTCGCGCCCCAGCCCGGTGCCGAATTCCGACAGCGGCGCCAGGTCTTCCACGTAACGACCGGCGAAGGGGTTGGAGATCACCGCCCAGGCCGCCGCCTTGCGGTAGGGCTGGGACGGCGCCGGCCCGCTGTCGTGGTACGTCACTTCCAAAACGCATCCGTATTTGCGGACGTGGATTGCGGGAGCCGCCATATGCCCTCGATGCCCGGGAGTGTTGTCGAACCGCCCTGCTTTCTTGCTGAAGCGCGCATTATGACGGCGCGCGCCGGGGATGTCAACCTTCGCGGCGCATCAAAAGCGCCTTTACATTCTTCCCGGCGGGCGGTATCTTCGCCGCCGCGCGGAGGATTCGCAAGATTCTGGTCGAAAGCGGCCGCGTGCGCGGCCCGGAGTCGTGATGCCATCGCGGTCGGAGGAGAACACGGGGCGGTCGGTGGGCACACGCCTTCCCAAGCGCGGCAACGCCCGCCTGCTGCGCGGCCAGGGAAGCTACCTTGACGACCTGCGACTGCCCGGCGCCCTGGTGGCGCATTTCCTGCGCAGCCCGCACGCCCACGCGCGCCTCAGGAAGATCACAGCCGCCGCCGCGCGCAAGATGCCGGGCGTCGCCGGAGTGTGGACGGCCGCCGAGCTCGGCGCGCGCATCCGGCCGCTGCGCGCCGCGCTCAACTCACCCGACTATCGGGAGACCGCTATGCCCGTTCTGGCCACCGGCAAAGTGCGCTTTGTCGGCGAGCCGGTGGCCGTGGTGCTGGCTTCCGACCGCTACCGCGCCGAAGACGCGGCGGAGGCCATCCGCGTCGAGTATGAGCCCCTTACGCCTCAGCCGGAAGTAAACCGCGCCCTCGCTGACCGCGATCATCGCGTTGACGAAGAGCTCGACGACATCATCCGTTTTGAGTGCGTCGCGGCGGGCGGCGACATCGAGCGTGCCTTCCGCGAAGCCGACCTGCGCGTGGCGCGCACCTTCGACCACCCGCGCTCGACCGGCCTGGCCATCGAAAACCGCGGCGTGCTGGCGCAGTACGACCCGGGGCGCGACATCCTCACCGTCTGGTCTTCCACCCAGATCCCCGACATCCTGCGCAAGGGCCTCTCCGAGTGCCTCTCTCATCCCGAGCACAAGCTGCGCGTGGTGGCGCCCGACGTGGGCGGGGGCTTCGGCGTGAAGATGCACGTCTTTCCGGAGGAGCTGGTGGTGGCGCACCTGGCGCGCGAGCTGGAGCGGCCGGTGAAGTGGATCGAAGACCGCGTCGAAAACCTGCTGGCCAGCATCCACGCCCGCGACCACGTGTTAGAGGCTGAAATTGCCGCGCGCCGCGACGGCACCATTCTGGGGCTGCGCGTGCGCGACTTTTGTGACTCGGGAGCCTACTCGGCCTATCCCATCACCGTGGCGCTCGAGCCGCTCACCTGCGCGAGCTCGCTGCCCGGCCCCTACCGCATCGAGAATTACGATTTTCGCTCCGTGGCGGTGGCTACCAACAAGTGTCCCATCGGTGCCTACCGCGGCGTGGGCTTTGCGCTCTGCCCGGTGGTGACGGAAACGCTGATGGATCTGGTGGCGCGCGAGCTGGGCATGGACCCGGCGGAAATCCGCCGGCGCAATTTTATTCCTCCCGACGCTTTCCCCTACGTCTCCTCCGCCGGTACCACCTACGACAGCGGAAATTTCCCCGCCACCCTGGAGCGGGCGCTCGAGGCGGTGAAATACGGTGCTTTCCGCGAGGAGCAGCAGCAGGCGCGCGCCCGGGGCCGTTACCTGGGTCTGGGCTTTTCGAGCTTCATCGAGCCCACGGGCATGGGCCGGCGCGTTTACGGCAAACGCGGCATGAAGCAGGTGCCTTCGTTCGATTCCGCCACCGTCAAGGTGGACCCTTCCGGCACCGTGCGCGCCTACCTGAGCACGCCTTCGCAGGGGCAGGGCATGGAAACCAGCTTCGCGCAGATGCTCGCCGACGAAATGGGCGTGGATCTGAGCAGCGTCACGGTTTTTCTGGGCGACACGGAAGTTTGCCCGGCCGGCAACGGCACCTTCGCCAGCCGCAGCATCGTCAGCGCGGGAAGCGCGCTGCTGCTGGCGGCACGCAGCGTCCGCTCCAAACTCCTGGCACTTGCCGCCCCTCTGCTCGGCGCCGCTCCGGAAGACTTGCAGGTGGCCGCGGGGCGCGTCTTCGCGGCCCGCCGGCCGGAGCGCGGATGTTCGGTCGCCGAGCTCGTGCAGGCGCTCTACTCACCCACCGAAGACCTTCCGGAAGGCATGGCGATGGGATTGGAAGTGACGCAGTCGTTCTCATTGGGCGGGGCAGCGGTATCGGCGGGTACGCACGTGGCCACAGTGGAAGTGGACGCCGAAACCGGCTTGGTGCGCGTGCTGCGTTACGTGGCCGCGGAGGATTGCGGCCGGGTGGTCAATCCGGCCCTGGTGGACGGCCAGATTCGCGGCGGCGTCGCCCAGGGCATTGGCGCGGCGCTCTACGAAAACCTCGCCTACGACGAGCAGGCGCAGTGCCTCACCGCTTCGCTGATGGACTATCTGGTTCCCGGCGCGACGGAAGTTCCCCCCATCGAGATCGTGCACCTCGAAACCCTTACTCCGCTCACCCCGGGAGGGAGCAAGGGCGTGGGCGAAAGCGGCCTGATCGCCTCTCCCGCTGCCATTGGCAATGCCATCGCCGACGCGCTCGAACCTTTCGGCGTTTCGTTCACGCGCTTTCCCATCACCCCGCCCGACATCGTCGCGGCGCTGCGGGAAAAAAACGGAGGGACGACATGAAGCCGGCGTCTTTCCGTTACTTTGACCCGCGCAGCGTCGAGGAGGCGCTGGAATTGCTCGCCCAGCACGGCGACGATGCCAAGGTGCTGGCCGGCGGGCAGAGCCTGGTGCCGATGATGAACCTGCGCCTGGCCCGTCCCGCCTGCCTGATCGATTTGAACCGCATCGCCGCGCTCGACTACCTGCGCGAAGAAGACGGCGCGCTGGTGGTCGGCGCCATGACCCGCCAGCGCAGCGTGGAGACTTCAGAGCTGGTGCGCGCCAGGAATCCCCTGCTGGCCGAAGCCGTCGGGCAGATCGGCCATATCCCCATTCGCAATCGCGGCACGGTAGGCGGCAGCCTGGCGCACGCCGACCCGGCGGCGGAGTGGCCCGCCCTGGCGCTGGCGCTCGACGCCACCCTGCTGGTACGCAGCTCGCAGGGAGAGCGCCGTGTGGCGGCGCGCGATTTCTTTGTGGGCCCACTCACCACCTGTTTGGAGCCCGCCGAGCTCCTGGCGGAAGTGCGCGTGCCGCACCTCGCCCCCGGCGCGGGATGGGCCTTTGTGGAATTGAGCCGGCGCTTCGGTGACTTCGCGCTGGTGGGAGTGGCAGTGCGGCTCAGTCTGCAAGCGGGCGTTTGTGCCGGCGCCGCCATTGCCTTGACGGGCGTGGGCGGCGGCCCGGTGCGCGCCGAGAAGGCGGAAGGCCTGCTGCGCGGTGAGCGGCCGAGCGCGGCGCTTTTTGAACAAGCAGCTCGCGCCGTAGCGGAGGAGATCGAGCCGGACGCGGACCTGCACGCCAGCGCCGACTACCGGCGCCGCCTGGCGCAAGTGCTCACCCGGCGCGCCCTTGATGAGGCGCAGCGACGGGCGAAAGGAGACGACGCTTGAGCGCCCGCCGTCAGCTGCTCAGGATCACGCTGAAGATCAACGGCCGCAAGATTCGTGCCTCGGTCGAACCGCGCCTGACGCTGGCGGATTTTCTGCGCGAGGAGCTTCGCCTGACCGGAACCCACGTGGGCTGCGAGCACGGCGTCTGCGGCGCCTGCACCGTCCTCTTGGACGGCCGCCCGGTCCGTTCCTGCCTGCTTTTCGCCGTGCAGGCGGACGGTGCGGAGCTCATGACCGTGGAGGGCCTGGCGCAGGGCAGAGAACTGCACCCGCTCCAGAAAGCCTTTGACCAGGGCCATGCCTTGCAATGCGGCTTCTGCACGCCGGGATTTTTGATCAGCAGCCTGGCGTTGCTGGCCGAAAATCCTTCTCCCTCCCGCGACGAGGTGCGCGCCGCGCTTTCCTCCAACCTCTGCCGCTGCACCGGCTACGAAACGATTGTCGAAGCTGTGCTGGCAGCTTCTCGCGCCCTTGCCGAGCAGAAAGACACCACACCGTAGGGCCCTTCGCGCCGAATCCAACTTTAGGGCGCGGCGACGGCCTGCCTTTCCTTTGATTAGTTCACATTGAGTGTCACCGGTGTGGAGTGGGTAACGCTGCCCGATCGCGCGGTAACCGCCAGCAAGTAGCTGCCGGTGGGTGTCGAGTTCACCGAAGGCGGAAGGTTTTGCTTGTCTGCCTTCCGGCCGGAGTTAGAATGGAGCGTCCGCTTGCCGCATGGCGAGCCGAACGCCGGGCAAGAAACTGCACTCGAGGAGAGATTGGCCATGGACCGTCCCGCCGCTTGGGAATTGCTGTGCGAATACACTCAGAACGAGAACCTGCGGAAGCACGCACAGGCGGTGGAAGTGTGCCTGCGCGCTTACGCACGCAAGTTCGGCGAGGACGAGGAAACCTGGGGGGTGGTGGGGCTGATTCACGACTTCGATTACGAGAAATACCCCAACGCTCCCGACCACCCGCTGAAGGGGAGCGAGATTCTCAAGGAAAAGGGCTTCCCCGAGGAACTGCGGCGGGCCATCCTCGGCCATGCTGACTACACCGGGGTGCCGCGCGACACGCGCCTGGCCAAGGCGCTGTTTGCCTGCGACGAGCTGGCGGGGTTCATCACCGCCTGCTCGCTGGTGCGCCCCGATCGCATTGTGACTCTGGAAGCGCGCTCGGTACGCAAGCGGATGAAGGACAAAGCCTTCGCGCGCGCTGTGAGCCGCGACGACATCCGGCGTGGCGCCGAAGAGCTGGGCGTCCCCCTGGAGGAACACATCACCTTCTGCATTCAAGCCATGCGCTCGATCGCCGCTGAGCTCGGCTTGACGCCCGCCGGAGCTGGGAACTCCACACCGGCTTAGGGTGGACGCCGGGCGGGGCCGTCCGCCAGGGCGCCACTGTCTTGGGGGCGGTTCATGAATCGCCCCGTCCGGATTACTTCTTCAGCGCCGTCTTGAGGATCTCGACGGTCTTGCCTTTCGGCAAGCCGCCGTCTGTCTTTTCGATGAAGTTGTAAATCTTGCCGCCGTTCATGACCAGGCGAAACACTCCGGTCTTCTCGCCCATCATGGCCATCTCACCCACCTCCTTGACGTTGGAAGCGGGCTCATCAAAGACCGTCTGCTCACCCTGCTTGAAGGTGACGCGGCCCTGGACGACCAGCAGTTGCGCCTGCCCCGAGCCGCCCCAGGAACCGTGCAGTGCCTCCTGCATCTTCATCATCACCTGCGTGAATTCCATTTCGCCCTCGCCCACGTAGGCGACGGGCAGGACCATGGGCATCTCGGAAGGCGTGGAGATGTTGAAGCTCACAGAAGGCACCAGCGTGACGAGCACCGTCCCGGAGCGCGAGGCGGTGATTTCGCCGCCCGCCCCGGTGACCAGGTCGCGCTGCTCCAGATAGATTTCGCAAGGGCCTTCGGCGGTATTGAAGGGGAAGCGGACGTGCGCGACGGCGCGCGTGGGGCTTTCCACTTTGAAGTTGCTGATGGCGGGCGCGGCGTTGGGGCAGTTCATACGCAGGCCGGTTCCAGCGTTAAAGTTCTTGCCGGTCAGTACCAGGTCGCCTTCCGCGCCCGGCGAAGCGGAATGCAGGCTCAGGGCGGTGAGCTCAGCCGCCGGCGCCGCCGCCGGTTTCTTCTGCTCGGCAGGCTGGGTTTTGCCCAGCTTGGGAATCTTGGGGAGACGGAACTGCGCCGCTCCCAGGCCTCCTGCAAAAACCACAAGGAAAACCCCCGCCAGGTACACTCGTACCTTCCTGCCATCGCAACCCCAACGGGTCGGTAGCATAGTCCCTCCTCTTAGTGACTCAGCTCATTGCAGCGCGCGCCGCAGGGCGTCCACGATCTTCTGGGTATCGGCGGGGCGCAGTGACGTGCTGACGAAGTTGTACGTCTTGGAAGATTTCAAAATGACGTGGAAGGTTCCGGTATTCAGTCCGAAGATGATGTTGTCCCCGATCTCCTGGATTTCGGCCGCGGCGGCGCTGAAGAGGGTCTTGCCGGCCTCTTGGTAGCTGAGCTTATGGCCCGCCAGGACCAGGGTGCCTTTGGATCTGGTAGGATTCTTGAAAATCGTCGCTGCGTCGCCGAGGTTATAAACTTCAAATTTCTGTTCGGCGGCGGGCGGCGGGGTGGAAGTGGTAGCCGCAGCGGCGGGCGTGGTGGCGGCCGGGGCGCTCGCGCCACTCACCGTGAAGGAAGACTCCACCTCGGAATTGTCGGGGTTGACGACGAACAGGCCCGTCGCGCCGGGAGCGGCGTCGGCGGCGATCTGGATGTTGACCGTCAGTTCGGCGGACGAGGCGACCTTGGTCTCCGTAACCTGGATGCCGGGATTAGAGAAGCTCACCTGGGCGCCGGAGGCGAAGTTCTTGCCCTGGATCTTGAGCGTCGCCTGGCTGCCGGCAGCGGCTTGCGCCGGGGTGACGGAAGCCACTTGTGGACCTGGAGCGGGTGAGGTGGGGGGCGTGCCCGCGGGGGCCGCCGGCGTGGGGGCAGACGGCGCGGCAGGAGGCGCCGCAGGCGCCGGTGGAACCTGGCCGGACGCGGACATAATTTGAAAACTTGTGTGCGCGACCGCGCCCGCGGGGTTGCTGACGTAGAGCGTGGTGGTCTGCGCTGTGGCGCCGGGGCGCACGGTGACGGTGGCTTGCATCTCCGTCGCGCTGGTGCGCTCGGTGGAGAGCACGTGCACGTCGGGAGTGGAGAAGGAGACGTAAGCGCCCGCGGAAAAATTCGCGCCCGAAATCTTGACGGTGACTTGGCTTCCCGCCGCCGCGCGGTCGGGAGCGACCTGCTGGATTTCGGCCGGAGCGTTGGCCGGGACTTCGCTGGAGGGATTCTGGGCCGCCGGCGACGTCTGGGCCGATGGACGAGCCCCCGCCGGGGACAGGGCCCAGAGAGCCGCCACGGCAGCCAACACCAGGAGTAGGGTCCGTAATCGTTTCATGGGCTCCTGGCTCGGAAGAAAGTGGACCTTCCGGGCCACCCGGGCAAATTCTAGGCACTCACCGCGAGACTGTCAAGCCGTGCTCGTGGCAGGGATGGCCAGGGAAGCCAAGATCACGACACCGCTGAAAGGGGCTCCGGCGGCCCAAACCCACCCTTCTGGGGGTATAATCGCGACCTCAGGAGTTTCCCTTTTTGGAGGACATCATGATTCGACGCGCCACATCCATGGCAGCGTGCCTGTTGTTCGCCACGACGGCGTTCGCCGCGGGCGTGAAGACCCAGACTGTGCACTTTCGCTCCGGAGACGAAACCGTGACCGGCTACCTGGCCGTGCCCTCGACGCCCGGCCGCCATCCCGGTCTGGTGGTCCTGCACGAGTGGTGGGGACTGAACGATTGGGTGAAGGAGCAGACGCGCAAGTTTGCCGAGGCGGGTTACGTCTCGCTCGCCGTGGACCTCTATCGCGGCAAGGTCGCGACTGACCCGGCCGAGGCCAGCAAGCTGATGCGCAGTGTGCCCGAGGGGCGCGCGGTGCGCGATATGAAGGCCGCCTTCGACTTCCTCGCCGCTCGCCCCGACGTCAACAAAGATAAGATCGGCTCGGTGGGTTGGTGCATGGGAGGCGGTTACTCGCTGCAGCTGGCGCTCCACGAGCCGCGCCTCGCCGCCTGCATCATCAACTACGGCCGCCTCACCACCGACCCGGCGGAAATAGCCCAGCTGCACGCTCCCATCCTCGGCAACTTCGGCGGACTCGACCGCGGCATCACTCCCGCCCACGTGCACGCCTTCGAAAAGGCCCTGCGCGCGGCGGGCAAGTCCGTCGACGCCAAGATCAATCCCGACGCCAACCACGCGTTCGAGAATCCCAATAA
>JBJKQV010000459.1:0-4148 GCA_046704985.1 Terriglobia bacterium | reverse complement strand
CATCCCATTCCCTCGAAGACGACGAACCTCGACTCCTCGTGGGACCGCGTGAGCGCCAATTACCTCCAGAACCTGGGCGTCACCTTGCTGCGCGGGCGCAATATTACCGCCGCCGATAACATAAATTCCCAGGCGGTTGCGGTCGTGAACGAGGCATTTGTAAAGCGATTCTTTAAGTCCGGCGAAGACCCGCTCGACCGGCACTTCGGCCTCGACTATCCCCAAAACTCGGGGATGTTCCGCATCGTCGGCGTGGTGCGCGACGCCAAGTTTGCCGGGTACGGATTGGACCGTCCGGCGCGTCCCATGTTCTACCTGCCGCTCGCCCAGTACGCCAATTATTCGCAGAGCCTCCTGCAGCGCGTCGAGCGCACGTCGCATTTTATCCACGGCATCGTGCTGGTAACCCGGGTTCCGCCCGGAACGTTGGAGCCCCTGCTGAGCAGAACCCTGTCGGAGGTGGACCCCAACCTGGCCCTCACCAGCGTGCGGAGCATGCGGGAACAAATCGCCCTTTCCTTCGAGCAGGAGCGCTCCGTGGCCGGCTTGGCGGGCCTGTTCGGAGTGGTCGCCCTGCTGCTCGCAGCCGTGGGGCTTTACGGCGTGACCGCCTACACGGTGGCGCGGCGCACCAACGAAATCGGCATTCGCATGGCGCTGGGCGCCGGCCGCGCACAGGTTATCCGCATGGTGCTGCGCGGCGCTTTTTGGCACGTGGCCCTGGGGCTGGTGCTCGGAATCCCCCTTTCGCTGGCCGCCGGACGCTTGATTGCCTCGCAGCTGTACGGCGTCGCGAGTTGGGACCCGCTGGCCTTGGCGGCCGCCTCCGGCGCGCTGGCCCTCTGCGCTTTTTTTGCCGCCTTGATCCCGGCCTCCCGCGCCGCGGCCGTCTCGCCTGTCGCCTCGCTGCGCGTAGAGTGAAGGCAGAAATTCTCCAAAACAGGGTCTGGCAAATCGACCCTGATGCTGGTAGGATGTCGGGCTTTCACAGGCCGCCTATTAGCGAGGAAGCAATCGCCGCGGGGGCGGACGGTCAGGCCTCCGCAGTCATACCGAGTGCGAATTTCAGAGGTTTGCCGACGACGCGGCAAGGCGTCGGGCGGCGCGGCTCGGCTGCCAAGGCCGGTGCGCCTGCCCGTGACACCCCCGCCGCCGGCGACCCATCCTAAAAGGAGATCACTTCATGCGTTACTTGAAGTATGCTTTGGCTGCCGGGATCTTCCTGGCGTTCTCTTTGGCGTTTGCGCGCATGGCGGCCCAGACGGCCTCGTCGGGATTCGACTTTGCCAACCTGGACCGCACCGCCAAGGCCTGTGTGAATTTCGACCAGTTCGCCAACGGCGGCTGGAAGAAGGCGCACCCCATTCCGCCTCAGTACCCGCGCTGGGGGACTTTCAACATCCTGGCGGAGCACAACCGCGACGTGCTGCACGAGATTCTGGAAGGGTTGGAAAAGAAGCAGCCGCCGGCGGGGAGCGAAGATCGCAAGGTTGCCGATTACTACGCGAGCTGCATGGACTCGAAGGCCATCGAGGCCGAGGGCCTCAAGCCTCTCGATCCCGAGCTGGGACGCATTGCCGCCATCCACGACCTGGCCGGCCTGCGCGCCGAAATCGAGCGCCTGCAGAGCCAGGGCGTCAATGCAGTGTTTCACGTGGGTTCCGTGCAGGATTTCAAGAACTCCACGCAGGTCATCGGCGCCCTCAGCCAGGGCGGCCTGGGCTTGCCGGACCGCGATTATTACCTGAAGACCGACGAGAAATCCAAACTCACCCGCCAGGAGTACGTCCACCACGTCACCAAGATGTTCGAGCTGATGGGTGATGCTTCGGCGGCCGCCTCTGCGGAAGCCAAGACGGTGATGCGCATCGAGACCGAGCTCGCCAAGGCTTCGATCACCCGCGTCGAGCGGCGAAATCCCGACAACATCTACCACAAGATGGCGCAAGCCGAGGTCGCCAAGCTGGCGCCGGATTTCGGCTGGCCGGCCTATTTCCAGGAGACGGGGCTGGAAGGGAAGGGCGACATCAACGTGGCCGAGCCCGATTTCTTCCGGGCGGTGAACGGCATGCTTGCTTCCGTCTCCATTCCCGACTGGAAGACCTACCTGCGCTGGCACCTGATCAACGCGACCGCGCCGGCGCTTTCCAGCAAGTTTGTGGATGAGAACTTCAACTTTCACGGGCGCGTTCTGACCGGCACCACGGAGATTCTCCCGCGCTGGAAGCGCTGCGTGGCCTCCACCGACCGCGGCGTCGGTTTCGCGTTGGGCAAGCTGTACGTGGCCAAGACCTTCAGCCCCGAGGCGAAGGCGCACGCCCTGGCCATGGTCAACAACCTGCAAGCGGCGCTGCGCGCCGACATCC
This sequence comes from Terriglobia bacterium, assembly GCA_046704985.1. Taxonomy (GTDB): domain Bacteria; phylum Acidobacteriota; class Terriglobia; order UBA7540; family UBA7540; genus JBJKQV01. The sequence continues at coordinate 1,782 of JBJKQV010000459.1, read as the reverse complement.
AGCAACTCGACTGGATGGGCCCGGAAACCAAGAAAGCCGCGCTCACCAAGCTCGACGCTATTACCAAAAAGATCGGCTACCCCGACAAGTGGCGCGACTACTCGAAGCTGGAAGTGAACCGCGGCCCGTACGTTGAAAACCTTCTGCGCGCCCGCCAGTTCGAGTTCGATCGCGACTTGGCCAAGGTGGGCAAGCCCGTGGACCGCACCGAGTGGTACATGACGCCTTCCACCGTCAACGCCTACTACAACCCGCTGCGCAACGAAATCGTCTTTCCCGCCGGCATCCTGCAGCCGCCCTTCTTTGACGCCCACCGCGACGACGCTTACAACTACGGCGGCATCGGCGCGGTGATCGGCCACGAGATGACCCACGGGTTCGACGATCAGGGCTCCAAGTTCGACGCCCAGGGCAACCGCAGCAACTGGTGGACTCCCCAGGACAAGAAGAACTTCGACGCCCGCGCCCAGTGCATCATCAAGCAGTTCGATTCCTATGAGGCGCAGCCGGGGCTCTACGAGAACGGCAAGCTGGTGGCCGGGGAAAGCATCGCCGACCTGGGCGGGCTGACCATCGCCTACATGGCCTACCAGCGGTCGCTGGAAGGCAAGCCCAAGCCGCCCGTCATCGACGGCTTCACTCCCCAGCAGCGCTTCTTCCTGGGCTATGCCCAGGTGTGGGCCGGCAACATCCGCCCGCAGTTGGCGCGACTGCAAGTGAATACCGACCCCCATCCCCTGGCGCATTTCCGGGTGATCGGGCCGCTGTCGAATATGACCATGTTCGCTCAGGCGTACGGCTGCCAGGCCGGCGACCCCATGGTCCGGCCCAAGGACAAACGCTGCCGCATCTGGTAGGGAAGTGGTCTCTCCGGGATGATCCGGAGAGTCATGGACTCGGAACGGCGTAGGGGCGATCCATCCGTGCCGACGGATCGCCCCTGCGCTTTTTTTGTGGCGCTGCTTTTCCGGACGGCGTTTTTCTTGTAGCGCTGCCCTTTAGGGCAGCACCTTCCATCTAATTAATTAAAGCAGTGCATTAACTTCAAAATCTGCCCGCCAGGCGGCGACTTGCTCGCGTCGGCCTTCGGAACTTCAACCAACGCGCGAAGAATCGTCGGCGCGCCGACCGCTCAATAATGCCAAGCCTGCGTGTCGGCGCCGGGCGGCGCGTCCTTGGCGATCGCGTCCGCCATCCTGCGGATCATCTCGGGAATCGGTGCGGGCAGCCAGCCGTGGGGCTTCATGGGGCGGCCGAACTCGAAGCTCCCCGGCACGTGCGGGTCCTGGGTATTCTTGAGGAAATCCTGAAACAGATAAACGGCCAGGTTCAGGTAGTAGGTATCCATGTCGCCGACGGCGAAATGGAGCTTCCCCTTCAGGTCGGGGCCGATTTCCGGCCAGTGGTCGGCAGCGTAAGCGCGCAGGTCATACCCGTGGCTGCGCATGTAGTCGGCCACCGTGTGGTTGATGACTCCGGTGCGCTTGTTCCACAGCGGCACGGGGTAGCCGTCGGCGCCCATCGGCCCGAAGACCGCTTCCCAGGCTTCCAGCTGCTGGCAGGAGCGCCCGTGGCTGCCCAGAACCGCCTCCAGCTGGCTGAATTCCTGAACGCTGGTCACCGGCTGGCCGTCCGGGCGGCGGGAGATGTAGCGCAGGGGCGCGATCCAGTGGAATCCCGGTGCGTAGAAGGCGTTCGCGTCGTGATAGATGTTCACCAGGTCGTAGCGGCGGAAGTCCACGGGGTCGGGGAAGAGCACCCAGGCGCCGCCGAAAAACTTGG
>JBJKQV010000458.1:0-5120 GCA_046704985.1 Terriglobia bacterium | reverse complement strand
CGGCGACCCCGATGCGCGTGCCGCGCACCGCTTCCGCCACCGCGCGCAGCGCCGTGAACGGCGGGCCCACTACCACGTCGCAGTGGTCCGCGCGCTCCACCAGCGGCTTCAGCTTCTCGATGAAAGCCACCGCTTCGGCGATGGTCTTGTACATCTTCCAGTTTCCAGCGATGACAGGTTTTCTCATGGCAAGAGTCCTTGGTTGATTGTCAGTCTTCGGTGGTTGGCGCTCAACACGGAAACTACGTGGTCCCAACTTCTGGCTTCCGGCTTCTGACTTCTGACTTCTAATTTTTGCCTACGGCTTTTCCGTCAGCGCCTCGACGCCGGGGAGCTTCATGCCCGACAGAAACTCGAGCGAAGCGCCGCCGCCGGTCGAGATGTGGCTGATGCGGGATTTCACGCCCGCCTTATGGATGGCGGCGACCGAGTCTCCTCCGCCCACGATGGAGAGGGCGTCCGAGGAGGCAACGGCACGCGCCACTTCCAGCGTGCCCTGAGCGAAGGCCTCGATTTCGAAGACGCCCATGGGACCGTTCCAGACGATGGTCTGCGCGGCGGCGATATCGGCCGTGAAGTCGGCGCGGGTGGCGGGGCCGATGTCCACGCCCATCTTGCCGGCGGGGATTTGTACGGAGGGGGCGACTTCGGCCCCCGCGGAGGCGTCAATCTTCTCCGCCACCACGTGGTCCTGGGGCAGGCGGAACTTGATGCTGCGCCGCTCGGCGAAGCCCATCAGGTCGCGCGCCAGGTCCAGCTTGTCGTCCTCCACCTTGGAGCTTCCCACCGCCACGCCCCGTGCTTTCAGAAAGGTGTAGGCCATGGCGCCGCCGATCAGCACCGAGTCGGCAAAGCGCATGAGGTTCTGAACCAGCTCGATCTTGTCGGAAACCTTGGCGCCGCCCACGATGGCCACGTAGGGGCGGGAGGGGCTGGCCACCGCCTTGCCCAGGTACTCGAGCTCCTTCTCCATCAAGAAACCCGCCACCGCCGGCTTCAGGTAGTGCGTCACGCCTTCGGTGGAAGCGTGGGCGCGGTGCGCGGAGCCGAATGCATCGTCCACGTAGAGCGAAGCCAACGAGGCGAGCTGCTGTGCGAACCCGGCGTCGTTCTTCTCCTCCTCGGGATGGAAGCGCAGGTTTTCGAGCAGCAGTACCTGGCCGTCCTGGAGCGCCGCGGCCTGCTTGTCTACTTGCTCGCCCACGCAGTCAACGGCAAAGCCCACCGGCTTGCCCAGCAGTTTGGACAAGCGTTCGGCGGCGGGGCGCAGGCTCATCTTGGGATTCACCTTGCCCTTCGGCCGCCCCAGGTGCGAGGCCAGAATCAGCCGCGCGCCGCGTTCCAGCGCGTACTGGAGGGTGGGCAGGGAGGCGCGAATGCGCGTGTCGTCGGTGATTTCGCCCTGTTCGTTGAGGGGCACGTTGTAGTCCACGCGCACGAAAAGGCGTTGGCTTTTGACATCCACATCCCGAATGGTGAGTTTATTCATGGGATTTTTCCGTGGTCCAGCGTCCGCTGTCCGTGGCGGGTTGCGGGGGCTGAAAACGGGTTGCGAGCCTCGGCGCAACGGACCACGGACAACCGACAACGGACGTCTTAGAAACGCTTGGCGACGAACTTGATCAGGTCGCGCACGCGGCAGGAATATCCCCACTCGTTGTCGTACCAGGCCGTCACCTTGACGAAGTCGCCGTCGATGACCTTGGTGAAGCCCGCGTCGACGATCGAGGAGTGGGAGTTGCCGCGGAAGTCGATGGACACCAGCGGCTCCTCGCAATAGTCCAGGATGCCCTTCATGGGGCCTTCCGCCGCCTTCTTGAACGCCGCGTTCACCTCTTCGCTGGTGGTGGATTTTTCGACCAGCGCCACCAGGTCCACCAGCGAAACGTTGGGCGTGGGCACGCGCATGGCGTAGCCGTCCAGTTTGCCCTTCAGCTCCGGCAGCACCAGGCCTACGGCCTTGGCGGCGCCGGTGGTGGTGGGAATGATGGAGACGGCCGCGGCACGCGCTCGCCGCAGGTCCTTGTGAGGGTAATCGAGAATCCGCTGATCGTTGGTGTAGGAGTGGATGGTGGTCATGGAACCTTTTTTGATGCGGAAATTCTCGTGCACTACCTTGGCGGCCGGCGCCAGGCAGTTGGTGGTGCAGGAGGCGTTGGAAATCACGTGGTGCTTGGCGGGGTCGTACTTGTCGTCGTTCACGCCCAGGACCAGCGTGATGTCCTCGCCCTTGCCGGGGGCGGAGATGATCACCTTCTTCACCGTGCCGCGCAGGTGCTTGCGGGCGTCTTCGGCCTTGGTGAACAGGCCGGTGGATTCGACCACGATCTCGGCGCCCAGCGACGGCCAGTCGATCTGCGCGGGGTCCTTGGTCTTGAAGACGCGCAGGGTGCGGCCGTCGACCTGCAAGGCGTCGTCGCTGTGGCTGATCTTGGCCGACAGGTTGCCGAGCACCGAGTCGTACTTCAGCAGGTGCGCCAGCGTCTTGGGGTCGGTGATGTCGTTCACCGCCACAAATTCGATATCCTTGTCGCCCAGCGAAGCGCGCAGGATGTTGCGCCCGATGCGTCCGAATCCATTGATTCCCACTTTGACAGCCATAATAGAGTCCTCCCGTGCGAGTACACGCAATTTTGAAGGAACTATGTTAAAGGCCAGCTTGATACGAAGTCAAACCGAAAGCAGATCGAGGCACTCGACAGCGACATTTCGACCGTACTGTCCGCTGCCCCATTTGCTCCTCGCGGTTCGCGGAGGGGCTTGGCGAGGGCATTGTTCTGCCGTCGCGGCGATGCTATGATGCCGCGCAGAGTCATCGCGTGCGCAAGCTTCTTCTTGGTCGGGTGAGGGCATGATTCCGCCCGACGTCATAGGGAATTATTTAAGATTCCAGGAGGCGCGCATGACTCTCCGCAGAGTTGTTTCCGCAGTTTTCGTCCTGGGGCTGTTGCTTCTCACAGCCTTTCCTCTCGACGGCAGAGACAAGAAGGATTCGTTCAAAATCAGCGGCTACGTGGGCACGTCTGCAACGGCGGCAGCGCCGGGCCGCAACGTGGTGCTGGTGGATAAGACGACCGGCCGGCCGGTGGACAGCGTCTCCACCAATTTCATGGGACGCTACAAGTTCAAGGACGTGAAGCCTGGCACCTATCTGGTGCAGTGCGAAAAAGTGAAGCGCGAAGTGACGGTGATTTCCAAGGACGTGCGCATGGACATCGACCTGAGCGCCGCGGGCGGGGCGATGGATTACGGCAAGAAAGGGCGTGAGGAACTGGCGGCGGCCGTGACGGCGGCCGCGAGCGGGCAGGGAAGTGGCGGCAGTGGCGGCGGAGCCCCGGCGGCGCCCGCCGGGCCCACCGACCCGCAACTGGCGCGCGCCATGGCGGGCGAGTATTACGCGTTCGGGGGCTCTACGGAACGCAAGCTGATGCTCTGCCCGAGCGGCACGTTCTACGATTCGCGGGAGTCGAGCTACTCGGGACGCTACGGAAGCAGCGGGGACCAGGGAGGTTGGGGTGCCGCCAGCGCCGGCAGGGGCAGCGGCAACTACTCCATCCAGGGCAACCAGCAGAGCGGCACCATTCACTTCTCTTACAAAGGCGGCAAGCGTCTGGTCTCGCACTACCGGGCGACCGGCGAGCGCGGCTGCTACAGCTTCGACGGTCAGACGTTCTGCTACAGCGGCGGGGCGCGCTGCCAGTAAGCCCGCGGCGGGCGGACACTGAATTTGCATGGGCGCGCAGGGCGGCGCTCCAGCTAGACGCGCCGGGCGCTGCGCCGCACCAGCAGCGCGATGGTGAGCCCGATGCAGAACAGCAGGGCGAGTACGCCGTTGACGCGCGAGGCCAGGGTCATGGCCTTGGGAACGTGGGGAATGCGCGTGAGCGGCAGCACCAGGAAGTTCATGATGAGATAGACGAGGCCGCCGTACATCAGCCCGCTGATGACCGGGCGGCGCAGCAGAATCGCCAGCTTGCGGCTGGCGGCATAAAACACCGCCGTCCAGGTGAGCGCAATGGAGAAGTGGATGGCCACCCCCAGGGCTACCGGGGCCCCTCCGGCCTGGAAAGCACGCGGGCCGATCAGCCCGCTGGCGATGAATTGAAACACCATCTTGGGCGTGATGCCGCGCAACTGATTGAAAATGAGGTTGTCGGCGATGTCCAGGGTGCCGGCAATCAGGCCCACCCGCAGGACGGTTTTCCAGGCCGCGGTGCGGCGCAGTGCGCCGGCGCTCGCCTCGTTTCCCATGTTTCCTCCGTGCCCTGATCGAAGGCGGGGGCATTGTATACCAAGCGGCGCTCGTCCTGGGATGCCCCCGGAACGACGGGGCGTAGAATTCTTTACGAAGCCTCTTGACAGTTTGGGAATTCCTCCATAAGATTAGAAATTGCCCTGTAGGATTACTTCCTTACAGTGAGCCCGGCGGCAGAGGCTGGCAAGCCCGTAAGCCTCCGCAGAGGAGAAACGTCGCTGGGAACCCCGCGTTTGGGGATCGCGCTTCGGCCCAGAGCCGGGGCGAGAGCAGAAGCTCTTTGACAACTGAGTTGAGCTTGCCACGTCCCTTTGAGATTTTAAATCTGGAATTTGAGATTTGAAGTTTCAGAGGAGCTGAGCGACTGAATCTTGGTATCGGCTGCCCGCTTCGGCGGGTAAAGGTGCGCAAGGTTCTATCCCTCTTGTGCCGCTGAGGCGGCGCAGGAGACTCAAAAGATCCGCGCGCGGTGCAAACCGCGCGTGAGCCGATTTCAAACGAGAGTTTGATCCTGGCTCAGAATCAACGCTGGCGGCGTGCCTAACACATGCAAGTCGAACGAGAAAGAGTGGGTGTAGCAATACATCTGCTTGAGTAAAGTGGCGACCGGGTGAGTAACACGTAGCTAATCTACCCTCGAGTGGGGGATAACCTGGGGAAACTCGGGCTAATACCGCATAACCTCTCTGTGACATAAGCCGCGGAGAGCAAAGGCCCGCAAGGGTCGCTGGAGGAGGAGGCTGCGGCCGATTAGCTAGTTGGCGGGGTAACGGCCCACCAAGGCGACGATCGGTAGCCGGCCTGAGAGGGCGCACGGCCACACTGGCACTGAAACACGGGCCAGACTCCTACGGGAGGCAGCAGT
>JBJKQV010000457.1:0-3771 GCA_046704985.1 Terriglobia bacterium | reverse complement strand
CCCAGCCCCACCAGGTTGCGGGCGTTGCTGGGATCCACTTCCAGTCCCTCGCGGAAATCCTTCTCCGCCTCGGTGATCAGCCCCAGCCGGTAGTGCGCCCAGCCTCGCAAGGAGAGAACATCGACGTCCTTCTCCTTGAGCGGCGCCAGGGTGTCGAGCACGGTGGCGAAATCGTCCTTGGCCATGGCCTTGCGCGCCCGGTCAATGCGGTTCACCAGGTCCCAATAGTCCTTGCTGTTGCCGGCGGGGGTGAAATAGAGTTCCGGCACGCCTGCCGCCAGCAGCGCGTCACGCACGTGGATGACCCGGTGTTTGCCCAAGTAGCAATGCACGTAGGCCGGCGCGTTGAGGTGGCGGAGAAAGTCGACCGCCCGCTTCTCCTGCACCTCGTAGTCGGAGAAGATGCGCTGATCGAAGATACTGGCCATGGGAAAATCCTTGACCACCATTCCGTACTTCTTGGCCAGCACCGTCTCACGCTCGATCAGCGCCTTCTCGTAAGGCAAGCGCGGGTCGAGCAGGCTCACGATGTAGTGCACGTGCTCGGCCGCCAGGCGCTTGAACTCCGGCTCCTCCGGATAGGGCCCGATGCTGATCATGGTGATCTGCTTGGGCGGAGGGGCCTGGTCCCAGTGCACGAAAAGCCCGCCGGGATGCAGCAGAATCAGATAAGCCCCACCCGTCCCCAACAGCGCGGCCAGCACCAGGACAGGCACCAAAACACGCGGTCGGCGCAAGCGGACGAAGAAGGCACTGGAAGTCAGTGACATCGTTCACCTTGGGGAACGCGTCCGTTCCGTAGTCTTTCACCGCGCTCCGCCTGCACCCCCGGCCGAGTGGGATCGTGCCTCCGCAGGCGGAGTATCCGGCAAGGCGAGCAACGCCTTGCGCAGAATGGCATAGGAGTCCTTGCTGCGCCAACGGTACTGAGGCTTATTCCAACCCTGCCAGGTGTAATACTTGAAGGCCGCCGAAAGCATGGTGGCGGGCCCCGTCATGCCCGGCAGGGCGTCGGCGATGGGCTGCCCTTGTTCCATGAGCGGCCGCAGGCGAGCGCTTTGCAGCGGGCGATAGGAGAAAACCGCAAACAGGAATCCCGGCGTGGTCACCGTGTCCACCGTGCCGTCCGACTCCAGCCCCGCGAAGACCTGCAGGCTGGAAGGATCCGTCACCCCCAGAAGGCTCCAGGGAATGCGTAGATCGATGGTGTTGGTCTGCACGTTGGCGTGCCACTCCGCCAGCGAGTCATAGTCGGAGGAAGCCGGGTTCAGGTCGCCGTAACGCAGGATGCCGCGGTCGTAGCGCTGCGGCGGGAAGTACCGGCCGTTGCGCGCAAAGCGCCGGCGGTTGGGCTCCACGATCTGCGACTCAAAAGTCCCCGTCTCCGTGACCTCCGGCTTCCAGCCCAGCTTGGGCGTGAGCACCGTCTGGGTGGGAATGCCTTCCACCGGTGCCACCTTGAACGGGTTATAGCAGGAGGCGATCCAGATGCGGCTCAACTGCGGGCCCGAAAGGTTGATGGCGTAAGTCATCCCCATCGGAAAGTGCACGGGGGCAATGAAAGGCAGATAAGTGAGCCCCGCCTTGCCCGGCGAGGTGGAGATGCCGATCAAATAGTTGACGTGTGTCCAATCGGGGCGGCCGTCGCCGTCGTTATCGAGCTTGGCGACCACCAGGCGCAGGTAGAGATAGCCCTCGTCGGAAGAGACGTAGAGGGCCTTCAAATCGCGCGCCGGGTCGTACTTGTCCCCCACCGGGGCAAACATCTTGGGGTTGGTCTTGGGATAGAAGGGCGGCGCCGAGCCGTAGGCGTCGGGGCTTCCGTCCAGAAGGTGCGTGGCACGGCCACTGGGGTCGCCGGCGACCAGCCCGTAGTACTCCGCCGGGTCCATATCGTTGGTCCACAGGGGCTTGCGGTCCTGTGGGGTCTCGAAGTTGCGAACCAGCCAGGTCTGCCTGAACCATTCGTCCAGCCACTCAAAGATGAATCCCCCTGCCGCTCCCGCGTCGTAAACGTTGCGGCTCAGCCGCGACAGGATCTCACCTTGCTGCTTCTCGGTCTTGCCGCCCTGATCGAACCCGGCGGGGTTGAAGTGTCCCACGCCCAAGCTGGAAGGGATCCCGAAGCCGCTGATCACCAGCGGGATCCCCTTCTGATGGGCCTTCAGGTCCTTCAGGTAGCCCAGGAAGGGATCAGTCCCTTGCGAGTCCCGGACGGCCAGATACCCGGGGTCGTCGTCCAGGAAGTCGGGGTAGAAGGGGAAAACGCTGTAGGAGGCAAAGTAGCCGGCCGCCAAGTGCGACGTGGGGTGAAGGCTCAGCGGATCGACGCTCACGCTGTCGTCGTCGTCGTAAGGGGGCTCGGGCGTCGGCACGTGTTCGCCCAGGCCGCGGCGGATGGCCGCCTCTTCCAAAATCGTGCTTTCCGTCGGGTGGTGGAGCGGATCCAGCGTGGGCCAAGTGGCAAAGGCGATGGGATGCTGCCAGTTGTACTTGTTCTCCTCGTACTGCGCGGCGTAGTTCACCATCTGCCCGAAGAAGACCTCCGTGGCGTTCCCGGAAGGCACCTGGATGTAATTCCCCTGGAAGCTCGTCAGGTCGGGGTGGAGTTGATTGTTGCCCGTCACCACGTGCGAGACCCAGGGCGTGCCCACCACGAACCCCGCCACCCACTGGGCGACGCTGTTGGGATAGATGCCGCCCGCGTGCAGGGCGTCGGCGCCTACGTCGCCCTGGCCGTGCACCACGTCGATGGCGTCACGGATCTCCAGCTGACAACTGGCATAGAACTGGTGATTGAACATATCGTCGCGCGGCGGCTCGGTGAAAGCGATGCCCTGCATCAGCCACAAGGGCGGATGCCCGGTCTCGGTGTTGTAACGGTAGAGGGCGCGATAGAAGGCCGGGGGCATGATGCTGTAAACCCGCACCGTGTTCACGCCCATCTCCTCCATCTTGCTGAACCACTCGCGGAAGAGGTCGGAGTCGATGTTGGAGGTCTTGGCAAATTCCCCCGGCATGGCGGCGGTCAGGTCCATGCCCTTCAGATAGACCCCCGCCCATTGCCCGTTGCGATGCCACTGGAAATACTCGCCCTCGGTGCGGGCGGGATAAGTAAGCTGGGCGGCGCGCTTCAGGGGCTGCAATTGCAGCTGCACTTCATCCACGTTGCCCGAGACGTCGTAGATTTCGCGCAGGTTCTTGACCGCCAGGGTGTTGTTCTTGTCCAGGGAGAGGGCGATCTGGAACTCGCGCGCCGCGTCCACGTTGCGGCCCACCTTGCGGTAGAGGGTGGCCCAGGCGATGTGCATGGCCGCGGTGTTGACACCTTTCTTCTTCAGCAACTCCAGCAGCCGCGCCGCGTGCTCGTACTTTTCCAGCTCCACTTCCGTGTAAGCGTACCCGGTGATGGTGTCCACGACCTGGGGCGCCAGGCGGTGGGCGCGCGCAAAGTACGGCTCCGCTTCCTCGGGGTGATTCAGCTTCAGGTAGTTCCAGCCCATCAGGGTAAGGATGGCCGTATCGTTGGCGTCAATGTGGTAGGCCGTTTCCAGCAGGCCCAGCGAACGCTTGTAGTTCTGGTGGCGATACTCCGCCACCGCCTCGGTGTATATGGGGCTGGTGCGCGGGCGCACCCAGAACTCCCAGACGTAGGCCAAGCCGATGATGACCACGATCGAAAGAACGATGCGATTGGCGAAGTAACGCATGCGCTTTGCCTTACTTGGTGGCCCCGACGTGCGCCACCTTCTCCCATTTGCGGAATCCCGT
>JBJKQV010000456.1:0-7018 GCA_046704985.1 Terriglobia bacterium | reverse complement strand
CTCGACAAAGTTCACCCCGCCGACGTTTTGCAACCGGTCCATGATCTCCGCCGCCGGGCCGCCGATAGTAAGCACCACGGTCTCGAAGCCTTGCAGGCGGTGCGTCAGGTCGTCGGGCGTGCCCTCCGCCGCCACCCGCCCCTGGTTGATCACCACCACGCGCTGGCAGGTCTTGGAGACCTCGGGCAGGATGTGGGTGCTCAGAATCACCGTGTGCTGCCCCGCCAGGCCGCGAATCAGCTCGCGCGTCTCGATAATCTGCTTGGGGTCGTGCCCGGCCGTGGGCTCGTCCAGGATCAGCACCTCGGGGTTGTGGATGAGCGCCTGCGCCAGGCCCACGCGCTGGCGGTAGCCTTTGGAGAGCTTGCCGATGGGGCGGTGCTGGACGTCGGTGATGGCCGTCTTCTCGCTCACTTCGCCGATGCGCGACTTCAGCTCGCGGCGGCCCACGCCCTTGATGCGTCCCGCGAAGGCCAGGTACTCGCTCACCGTCATGTCGGTGTAAACGGGGGGAGTTTCGGGCAGGTAGCCGATGCGCCGCTTGGCTTCCAGCGGCTCCTCCGCCACGTCGAAACCCGCCACGCGCACCTTGCCTTCGCTGGGAGGCAGGTAGCCGGTCAGCACGCGCATGGTGGTGGTCTTGCCGGCGCCGTTGGGCCCCAGGAATCCCAGCACCTCGCCCTTCTGCACTTGGAAGCTCACTTCCGAAACCGCCAGGGTGGGGCCGTAGCGCTTGGTCAAGTTCTCGACTTCAATCATGAGGCCTGATCCTTTCGACTCGACAGCCGGGCGGCACGGCGGGGCCGTGTCGGCGAGCTGAGGTGCTGGCAATTGCGTCCCTGAAATCGGCGCGCCGCTCTCCCCAGCTTGCGGCGCCGCGATGGTGATGGAACATCCTGGGTCCCGGCGGTTGAGTTCGAAGGGCCCGGCGCCTGCGGAAAGTCGTGCAGCGTGCCTAAGTTATAAGGATTACCAGAAATCCGCTGGGGTTGCCAACCTATTCGGAATAATTCCGGCTCCTATTTTCCAGTTTCCAATTTCCAGTTTCCCGTTTCGGTCAGCCTCTGCGCAGGTAGCGGCGAATCTGCTCGAGCACGCGCCCGAACATCGCGTCCGTTAAACGGCCGGTCTGGGTGTTCTGCTGGCTGGGATGGTAGGAAGCAAACAGGCGCGGCAGGCCGCCGGGCAGCGCGTAGCTCGCGCCGTGGGCGAAGCGGTAAGTGGAAAGTGGAGGCAACTCGACGCGCGTGGCCGCGGCGCGCAAGTACGCGTCAAACCCGATGCGCCCCAGCGCCAGCACGGCGCGCAGGCGAGTGAGCAAGCGCAGTTCCTCGAGGAGATAGGGCCGGCAGCGGCGCAGCTCGGCAGGAAGCGGGCGGTTGGAAGGCGGCGCGCAGCGCAAGGCCGCGGTGATGTAGCAATCTCGCAGGCGCAGGCCGTCGCCGCGCCGGATTGCATCGGGGCGGTTGGCGAACCCCGCCCGGTAGAGGGCGCGGTAGAGAAACTCTCCCGAGCGGTCGCCGGTAAACATGCGCCCCGTGCGGTTGGAACCGTGGGCCCCGGGCGCCAGCCCCACCAACAACAGGCGCGCGTCCGCGGCACCGAAGCCCGGCACCGGCCGGCCCCAGTACTCCTCGTCCCGGTACATGCGGCGCTTTTCGGCGGCCACCCGGCGGCAGTAGCGGACCAGCCGCGGGCAGAGCCGGCAGGCCACGACCTGCCGCTCCAGCTCCGCCAAGTCAAGCCGGGATCCGCGCTTCAAGCTCATGGGAGAAATTCAGGAGCCGGCGGCGGCCCAGGGCACCAGCCCTGGGCGAGCGATGCCCGCACCGGTCAAATTCTCAGCAGATGGTTTGCCCCTGGCAGCAAGCCCCGGGCCTGCCTGCGGCAGGCAGGCCCTGGAAAGCAAACGCTCCGGCGTTCCTTAGGTGGTCGGCCGCGCCGTCAGCACGTTGGGAGTGGTGGAGAAGAGCCCCTTGGGGGTGCTCATGTAGCCGGAAATGCGGTTGTGCCCGACCTTGTTGACCACCAACTCCAAGGCGCTCGAAGCGCCCTGCACGTAGAAGAAGACGGGCGAATCGATCGCCTCGTTGCGGCGCAGGGTGCGCTTGTCGTCAAAGAACAGGTAGACCGAATAGAGGTTCTTCTTGGTGTCGGTGTGATCCAGCTCGACCATCACCGAACCGATCTTGTGCCGCGCGTGCTTGCGCGGCAGGCTGAACTCGTAGTAATCGCGGTCGGTGCGGTGCGCCAGGGAAACCAGCTCGTCGTGGTTGCGCGCGATGGCGCCCGTGAGCTCGCCCTTGGCCGTCCCCAGGGCGTTCTGCAATTCCTGCTTGGTTCCCTGGATGTCGCTCGAGAGGTTCCCGAACTTGGTGGTGGAGTCGGCCTGCAGCTTGTTCAGGTCGGTGGCGCTGGCCTTTTTCTCGATGGCGGCGTTGAGCTGCTGGACGGATTCCTTCTGCCGCTTCTGAATGGCTTGGGCCAGAGTGCGGGCGCGCGACAGCTCCTGCTGCGTCATGCCCAGCTTTTCGGAAGTCACCTGGAACTGCGCGCGCAACTGCGCGTAGCGGTCGTCGGAAGCGTCCATGCGCCGCGAAAGGAGCGTCAACTGGTCGGTCTGCTTGGAGAGAATCTGCGTGGTCTGCTGGTGCTGGACGTAAAGAAGCGCCAGGCTGGCCAGCGAAAGCGCCAACACCACAAAAGCCAGAATCCAGATGCCCTTGCCCGGCCCGGGCGCGGCGGTGGACGGCGGAGCCTGCACGTAAACCACCTGCGGCGCTCCCGGCGCCGCGACCGTTGGTGTGGCCCCCGGCGTCTCGTCGGGCGCCCCCTGGCGCTCCGGATTGTTCAGCCCGAACATCGAATACGCCGGGCCCCGATCGTCATGCTTGTCTGCCATATCCCTTCCTTTGCTTTTAAGACTTGAACCGCCGGCAGCCGACGCACCCGGCCGCCCGGTCCTGGATTAAGACGCGATATTTTCCTCCGGAGTTTCCCGGCCGGGAACTTTCTTCTCACCCCCCGGGGCTCGTCGATCGTGCCTTGCGACTAGATTAGCAGATTCTGGCGGATTCGTCAGAGGGTTGAGCCGCCCGCGGGGCGCTCGTCTCACCCGCCCCGAAGGCGACGCGTCGGCCCTTACTGCACGAGCCGGCGCAGGGTAAGGAACTTGACTTCCTTCTTGGCCGCGGTGGCCATGGGAGAGTAGAAGTAGTAGACGTCCGCCTGCACCTGGGTGAGCTTGCCTTCCGGCACCGGGAAACTGAAGTGCTCGGTGCGGGTTTCCAGGGGCTTGAGGCGCGTGTCGGAAACCACCTTGGCGGCCTTGATGAAAACCAGGGGCTCGACGTTGAGGATGTGCCCCTGCGCGTCGGCCACCTGGCGCTGATAGACGCGCTGGGCCTCAAAGGTGCGCCCACCGTAAGCACTGGCGCGAACTTTCAGAATCAGCTTGCGCAGCGGCGAGCCGGTGGGCACGTCGTGCCCGGCGCCGCGGTTGGTCAGCTCGACGGTCACCAGCACCCGGCCGCCCTCCCGCCTGGTTTTCATCTCCATGTGCACGGACTTGTTGAGCTGCTCGATGGAGTGGCTGCCCGGAATGGCGTGCAGGTTGATGTGGTGTTGCGCCACCCGCTTGACGCGCGCCGTCACCACTTCGCCCTGCACGCTCGACATGTGGCACGACTGGCAGCCCACGCCGTTGGCCGCGTAGGGTCCCGCCTTCCATTCGTCGTAGGTGGTGAGCACCGCAAACCCCGTGGCGTTGCGGTACTCGTGGCAGGGCGCGCACACCCGCGAGGTGGTGTGCACCGGCGAGTAGAGCGTCCCGTGCACGGGCGAGGTCACATCCTTCCAGGGACCGCTCTTGACCAGCGAGAAGTCCACCACCACTTTGGGATTCTTCTCCCCCAGCGTCACGCTGCGGATGGAATGGCAGTAATCGCAGGTCACTCCTTCCCAGCTTACCTTGCGCTCCAGGTTCAAGTCGCCGATGGCCACGGCGATGGGCGAGTGGCACTCCAGACAGGTGCGCCGGATGTGGGGCCCGAAGTCCGTCTCCGCCAGCTGCAGCGCGTCCTGGAAGAGCCGGCTCTCCATCGCCCGCGAGTGCGCGGATTGTTTCCACCCCTCTTCGATGTCGCGGTGACAGGCGCCGCAGATCTCGGCGCTGGTGGGTGGGTGCAGCTTGATGGTCCACCCGGAAGAAAACCAAAGGAGTGCGCACAAAAAATAGGCTGGGGACACGAATCACCTCCGGTTCGTTACAGAGGGAGTCGTAGTCCGGGTGGAACCGCGGCTTGCCTCGGGTCAGGACTAGCCGCTGCGAGGGGCAAATTGTACATCAGGCCTGACAATTTAGCGGTGTTTTTTTGTCACTCTGTAAAATTATTTTACATTGCATCAGGCACAGCAAATTCCTGCGGACAAAGAATGACCACTCTACTCTAATTCCAGATGACATTTTGTCTTGATTAGCCGTAAACCGCAGGCCATCTCAAGACAAGCTCACCGCTTGAGTTTCCGCCTCGCCGGGGATTACATTGCATGACCGGGAGGAACTTGAAGAGTGGCCGAGGCGACCGACAACTCTGAAAGCTCGCCGGCAATGCCTGGCAAAGTGCGCCGGACACTTGCCGACATCTGGTTCTGGCTGCGCATGGTGACCTGGGGGAGACTCGATTGGCGCTTTGACCGGCGGCACGGCACCGAAACCGGAGGCGCGCTCAGCCCTCGCCGGCTGGGCCTGCAGACCCCCGCCGGGCGCTTTGGGGTGCGCTACGAGGCCATCGAGCCCGCGGAGTTCCGTCGCGCCTTGGCGCCGCTCGCGGGCGCGGTCGATTTCAGCCGTTGCACGTTTGTGGACCTGGGCTGCGGCAAAGGGCGCGCGCTGCTGCTGGCGCGCGAGTTGGGTTTTGAGCAAGTCGTGGGCGTGGAACTTTCTCCCCTGCTGGCCGAGCGCGCGCGCCGCAACCTGGCCACGGTGGGCGCCGAGCGCACGCGGGTGGCTTGCCAGGACGCCGCCGCCTTCGACTACCCTCCCGGCGACCTGGTGGTCTTTCTCTTTCATCCCTTCCGCGGCGTGGTCTTCCAGCGCGCCATTGAGAACCTCTGCCGGCAGGCGCGCGGCGAGGTCCATGTGGTCTACGTCGCCGCGGTCGAAGAGCCGCGCCTGCGCGCCCTGCCGTGCTTCCAGGCCTGCCATCGCGCCTCCACGTTCGTCATTTACCGCCACCGCCCCCACGCCGCGTAGCGATGCTATAGCCGTAGCGCTGCCCTTCAGGGCAGCACTCATCGGCCTTCCTGCGGGGCTAAAGCCCAGCGCTACGAGCCGGGCCGATTGCCGTGGCGCCGCACATCGGCTAATCTGGAGCGCCATGGCTCCCCGATACATCCTCGCGCTCGACCAGGGCACCACCAGCTCGCGCGCCATCCTGTTTGACCACGCGGGCGCGGCGCGCGGCGTGGCGCAGCGGGAATTCCGCCAGTTCTATCCCCAGCCGGGCTGGGTGGAGCACGACGCGGAGGAGATATGGGAATCGCAGCGGGCGGTGGCGGCGCAGGTGTTGGAGGAAGCGCAAGCGCGCCCCGGCGAGGTGGCCGCGCTGGGCATCACCAACCAGCGCGAGACGGTGATCGTCTGGGAGCGGGCGACGGGCCGCGCCATTCATCCCGCCATCGTCTGGCAGTGCCGGCGCACGGCGCCGATGTGCGAACAGATCAAGCGCCAGGGTTTTGACCGCACGCTGCGCGCCAAGACCGGCCTGATGACCGACGCCTACTTTTCCGGCACCAAGCTCGCCTGGCTGCTCGAGCACGTGCCCGGGGCGCGCGAGCGCGCCGAGCGCGGCGAGCTGGCCGCCGGCACCGTGGACTCCTGGCTCATCTGGAAGCTCACCGGGGGGCGCGCCCACCTGACCGACGTCTCGAACGCCTCGCGCACGCTGCACTTCTACCTCCACACCCTCGATTGGGACGGCGAAATCCTGGATTACTTCCGCATCCCGCGTGGGCTCCTGCCCCAGGTGCGTTCCTCGAGCGAAATCCTGGCCGAGACGCAAGTCTTCGGCGGCGCCATTCCCATCGCCGGTGCGGCCGGCGACCAGCAGGCCTCGCTTTTCGGCCACCAGTGTTTTGCCCCCGGCAGCGCCAAGAACACCTATGGCACCGGACTGTTTCTGCTCATGAACGCCGGCGAGCAGGCTCCCGCTTCGGCCGAAGGCCTGGTGGCGACGGCCGCGTGGCGGCGCATCGGGCGGACGGTTTACGCGCTGGAGGGGAGCGTCTTCATCGCCGGCGCGGCGCTGCAATGGTTGCGCGACGAGCTGGGGCTGCTCGGCGATGCCGCAGAAAGCGAGGCAATGGCGCGTGCCGTCGAGGATACGGGGGGAGTCTATTTCGTTCCCGCCTTCGTGGGACTGGGGGCGCCGCACTGGGACGCGTTTGCGCGCGGGACCATCGTGGGGCTGACGCGCGGAACCTCGCGCGCGCACCTGGTGAGGGCGGCGCTGGAAGCCAGCGCCTATCAGACGCGCGAGGTGGTGGAAGCCATGCGAGCCGATTCGGGCTTTCGGCCGCAGGCGCTGAGGGTGGACGGCGGGGCGGCGCGCAACGATTTCCTCTGCCAGTTTCAGGCTGACCTGCTGGGCCTGCCCGTCGAGCGTCCTGCGACCACCGAAGTGACCGCTCTGGGCGCCGCTTACCTGGCGGGACTGGCGGTGGGTTTCTGGAAAGACGAAGCGGAACTCGGCACTCAGTATGAGATCGCGCGGCGCTTCGAGCCCGCCATGCCGCAAGCGCGCCGTGAAGAGCTTTACGCGGGCTGGCGACGCGCCGTCACTCGCGCTCAAGGTTGGGCGCGATAGTGCCGCGGCGCCTCAGGACGCGCGCGGCGTACCCATCTTCCGCTGCGGCACCAGCAGACACCACAGCGCCACGCCCAGTCCCACGGCAAAATGCGGTTCCACCCAGGCGAGGAATAGCAGGAACAGGCACCAGGGAATGAAAACCACGAAGG
>JBJKQV010000455.1:0-9033 GCA_046704985.1 Terriglobia bacterium | reverse complement strand
CGGCGCCGCCGAATACAACGGTGTTCCCTCCCCTGTCTACCGCTCCCGCCTGGACCATGCCTTCGAGCTCGAGGAACGCGGCTTGGCGCCCTGGTTTATCACCACCGGAGGCCCGGGCGGCGACCCGCACTTTACGGAGGGCTCGGTGGGCCGCGATTACCTGATCCAGAAGGGGGTGGCGGCCGCCAAGATCACCGCCGAAACCCGCAGCGCCACCACTGCCGCCAACGCCCGCGCCGTCGCCCGGCTGTTGCGCGCCCGCCACGCGCACGCCTGCATCGCGGTCAGCGACGGCTTCCATCTCTACCGCATCAAGCTGCTGCTGGGCGAAGAGGGCATCACCGCGTACGCTTCGCCGGCGCCCGCGAGCCCCATCGAGGCCGACCCTGTCCGCCGCAGCGTCTACTCGCTGCGCGAGATGGCGATCATCACCGCGTGGCGGCTGGGAATCCGCGAGTAGGGGGTCGGGCGCGCGCCGCCGCGCCGGGCGCTTGTGTGCGGCGTGCCTTTTCCGTATAATCGAGGCTCACCACCCAGTAAAGGCCGACAAATATGTCCACGCCCATTGTTAAAAAACTTGAGGAAGAGATTCAAGCCCTGGAGCACGAACTGAACCACGAGCTGCCCAAGGAGCTGAAGCGGGCGCGCGCCCTGGGGGACTTGAGCGAAAACGCCGAGTTCCACATGGCCAAGCAGCGCCAGGACATCGTGGGAGCGCGGCTGGCGCACCTGAAACACCGCCTGGCCAGCCTCTCGCTCATCAACGTCAACAATATTCCCAAGGACCGCATCGCCTTCGGTTCGCGCGTGGTGCTCTACGACCTGGACCGTGACGAGGAGGTCCACTATAAGCTGGTCACCACCGAAGAGGCGGATTTTGCCCAGGGGTTGATCTCCACCACCTCGCCCATCGGCCGCGCCTTGATGGGCAAGAAGGTGGGAGCCGAGATCAAGGTGGGTACCCCTAAAGGCATCCGGGAGTTCGAGGTGCGTTCCCTGCGCACCATTTACGACGAAGGCGACTGAGGGGTGCGGCTGCGGCGGGCCCTCGCAGGGCCGCCTCGAGACCTCACCCCTGATCACCTATGATCACCAAACAGATTGGCAGAGCCGGAAATGCGGCGGTGGAAGGGATTGTGCGCGCCTTCGCCGCCAGCCGCATTCATCCCAACCTCCTCACTTTTATCGGCTCGGCCATCAACGGCGTGGCCGCCTACCTGCTCGCCAACGACTACTTCCGCTGGGCCGGCGTGACCGTCATCCTGGCGGGCATCTTCGACCTCACCGACGGGCGCGTGGCGCGCCATACCGGCCGCGTTACTCCTTTCGGCGGCTTCTTTGATTCGGTGATGGACCGCTACTCCGACCTGGTGCTGCTCATCGGCCTGCTCGTTTACTACGGGCGCGTCAACCGCTTCGGCTACGTCACCCTGGTGGCGGTGGCCATGATCGGCTCGGTCATGGTCAGCTACACGCGCGCCCGCGCCGAAAACCTGATTCCCTCCTGCAAGGTGGGGTTCCTGGAGCGCCCCGAGCGCGTGGTGCTGCTCATCATCGGGGCACTGGGTGACCGCATGGAAGCGGTGCTGTGGGTCATCGCCGTGCTCTCCAACCTCACGGTCATCCACCGCGTCGTCCACACCTGGCAGGAAACCCGCCGCCTGGAACAGCCGCAAGCAGGCTCCTGAAGATTCCATCCCAGTGATCTGTCATGGCTCGCCGCGGCGCGACCTCAGCGCCCGCCTACAGGCGGACGCGGGCGCCGGCGCGCAGCGTCCCAGGTCTGGGTTTTCAGGAATTGCCGGTCAGATAGAAATCGCCGCCAGGGGCGCCGTCAGCTTGGCCCGGCGGTCAAGGGCAGAGAGGCGCTGTTTCAGGCGGAGGTAGTGGCGGCCTTGAGCGCCGCGCAGCCCGCCTGCGAGTCGCCGTACATGCCCAGCAGCCGGTCCACGCGCGAGATCTCGATTACCTCGCGCACCTTGCCCTGGGCCCCGCAGATTACCAGCTTGCCGCCCAGGCGGTCCAACTTCCCTGCCAGCACCACCAGGGTGCCCAGCCCCGAGCTGTCCATGTAGGACACCTTGCTGAGGTCCACCAGCATCTTGCGAACGCCGTGTTCGATGCGGGTCCGCAGGTCGGTTTCAAACTCCGCCAGATGGTCGCCCATGTTGAGCTGGCCGGAGACGCCGATGACCGTGATGTTGGTCTCCACCTCACTGGATGCGTATTCGAAGCTCATCGTGTTGCCCTCCGTCTTTCGAGTGTTGGTTTGGCCGGCTCGCGCGCGGCGCGTCTCAAGCCTGTGGGGCGCCCGCCACCGAGCCCAGAATGTCGCTGGCGGCGCGCACGTCGTCGCACAGACACAGCACCTGGCCGAGGCGGGCGATTTCGATTACCTCGCGAACCCTGCCCGCTGCCCCCGCTACGGCCAGCTTGCCGCCGGCGCGCTCGGCTCGCCCCGCCAGCAGGGCCAGCGCCCCCAGCCCGGCACTGTCCAGATAAGTCAATTGGCTTACTTCCACCAGCAGCTTGCGCGATCCCTGCTCGATGCGCGCCGTGGCGTCCGACTCAATCTGCGTCAGCCGGTTGCCCAGCGTGAGCCGCCCACCCAGGTTGATTACTGTGATGTCCGGTTCCATCTCTTGGACGCTATATTCCGTGACCATCGGCACGCTCCTTTCGACACACGGCCTTCTGGCTGCCTTCGGCTTCTGTCCAACTCAGTTGTGTGCGATCGAGCCCCATCGAGCCTACTGTCAGAAACCCTGATTCTATTCCCGCCGTCCCGCCGAGTCAACGGGAACGGATGGAATTGGGAGTAGGTGTTGGGAGGCAGGTGGCAGACCTTCCCTGGGCGCGGGATTTCGGCTGCCCGGCGCGTCTTCGATCTGGCGCCCGGGCCGCGAGTCTGCCATCATCTAACCCGGCACGCCCGGCCGGCGGCGTGCTGCAGCCCGGAGGCGGACATGATCACTCACCTGTTCGATACCAGCGCGGTGGTGCACTTTTACCTGCCCGTCGAGCCGCGGACCAAGCGCCTGCGCGCCCGCGTCCGCTACCTGGTCGAGCAACGCACCGTCTACCGCCGCGCCGCGCTCTTTATCCCCAGCTTCTGCATCGCCGAGGCGTTCAATACCTTCGGCAAGCTCCACTTCCGCCCCCGCCCCGAGGACCGGGCGCTCAACCACGACGAGTACGCCGATTGCCTGAAGAATTTCCGCCACGACATCCATTGGGAAAAGACCTTCTACTCCTACGACCTCAACCGCAACCACATCCTGGCGGCCGACGAAATCATCCCCGTCGAGCACAATATGCCCCGCGGCGAGCCCCCCAGCCACTTGAGCACCCTCGATATCCTGGTCATCGCCATGGCCTGCGAGCTCGCCTATATCGGCGATCCCCGCGAGGTCTACCTGGTCACCCGCGACCGCAGGATGAAGGACGTCTTCCAAAGGCTCAAGGAATTCCCCATTCAGAAGCGACGGGATCTGCAAATTGAACGGCAGATGGGCGAGCCGGAAGGAAAAAGATGGGAGCCGCCTAACGTTCTACTGCTGCAGTCGGCAGCCCCCGCTGAGTTCCCGCGCGTCACCGGCCAGCCGGCTATGAACGTGCGCTGAGCTTACTAGATAGAGCGCGCGGCCTGGCAGGTGATCAACTGTGCTTGCCGGCCGAAGAGCCGGGGGCGGTAGCCTGAGTCTTGGCGGGCCCGGGAGCCGGCATGTGGCAGTTGCCGTCAAAATAGCCGCCCGGGTCCACCACCAGACAGGGCGTGTAAATCTCTCCCAGCACCACCCCGTGCTCGCGAATTTCCACGCGCTCCGAGGCGTGCACGCTGCCCTTCAGCTTCCCCGAGACGCTCACGTTGCGGGCGTGAACCTCCGCGTCCACTTCCCCCTGATCGGCCACGATCAGCGAGCCCTCGGACCGAATCTCCCCGCGAAAGTGCGCGTTCAGGCGGACCATTCCGGTGGTGAAGTGGAGCTTGCCCTCGAACTCCACCCCTGGCTCGATCAGGCCCACCATCTCGTCGTCCAGCAGCTGCGCCAACTCGCGGTGCCGGTTCTTCTTAGAGCCAAGACCCATCACCACCTCCCTGCATATACTACAAACATAGTTTAATAGATTAAAACTATAATAATAGTTTTATTTGTGGACCATCCAGTCAAACAACCGGTTCAGGTCTTCGGCGGAAAAGTACTGCACCTCGATCCTTCCCCGGTTTGGGGTGCCCACGATCTTGACCCGCGTGCCCAGCGTCCGCTCGAGCTCCAGGACGGCGGCGCGCACATTGGGGTCGACCTTGGGTGTTTCCTTGGCTTCGCGGCGCGGCGGGGCGCTTCCCCCCGCCGCCACCCACTCCTCGGTCTGGCGGACGGAGATGGACTTGCGCACAATCTTCTCGGCCATGGCCTCGGCTGTCGCAGGGTCTCTCAACCCGGCCAGGGCGCGGGCGTGCCCGGCGCTCAGCCGGCCGTCGGAGAGCATCGCCTGGACGGGCTCGGGCAGGCGCAGAAGGCGCAGGGTGTTGCTCACCACGCTGCGCGTCACTCCCAGTCGGGCGGCGATCTCCTCGTGGTTGAGGCCGAACTGCTTTTGCAGCGAGTCGTAGGAGCGCGCCACGTCCAGGGGGTTAAGATCCTCGCGCAGTAGATTCTCAGTCAGAGCCAATTCGATGGTCTGGCGGTCGCTCAACTCCCGTACCAGCGCCGGCACTGCTTCCAGGCCCGCCAGCTTGGCGGCGCGCCAGCGGCGCTCTCCGGCCACCAACTGATAACGCTCCGGGGTGGCGGGTGCGGGCCGAAGGAGCACCGGCTGGACGACGCCCGTGGCGCGGATGGAGTCGGAAAGCTCCTTCAAGCTCTCCTCCGGGAAGTTGCGGCGCGGCTGAAACGGGTTGGGGTCGATAGAGGCGATGGAGACCTGATCAAGGCCCGTGGCCGTGGTTTCCGCCTCGCGTAGCAGCGAGCTAAGTCCCCGTCCCAACGCCTTTCTGGGCATGGTTAATGACCTCCTTGGCAAGCTCCAAGTAGCTTTCCGCCCCGCGGCACTGCGGGTCGTAGAGGAGCACGGGCTTGCCGTAGCTGGGCGCCTCGGCCAGGCGCACGTTGCGGGGAATGACCGTCGAAAAGACCTGGTCGCCGAAAAAGTCCTTCAGATCGTCGCGCACCTGATGGGCCAGGTTGGTGCGATCGTCGTACATGGTCAGCAGGATGCCCTCCACGGCCAGGCGCGGGTTGTGGGCCCGCCGGATGCGCATTAGCGTGTCCAGGAGCTCGGAAACACCCTCCAGGGCGAAATACTCACACTGGATGGGCACCAGGACCGAGTCGGCGGCCACCAAAGCGTTCAAGGTCAGCAGGTCGAGCGCCGGAGGGCAGTCGAGCAGGATGTAGTCGAAGCGCTCGCGCAGGGGCTCGAGCCGCCTTGCCAGGATGTGCTCGCGCTCGGGCGTATCCACCAGCTCGACGGTGGCGCCCACCAGGTTCTTGTCGGCCGGGACCAGTTGTAGATTCTCAGGCTGGCAGGCGAGCAGCAGGGAATCGAGCGGCGCGTCGAGAATCAGGCTGTGATAGAGGGAGCGGCGCGCCGGGTCCTTGGCAAAGCCCAGGCCGGCGGTGGAATTGGCCTGTGGGTCGCAATCGACGAGCAGCGTGCGGGCCTTCAGGCTGGCCAGCGAGGCGCCGAAGTTGATGGCAGTGGTGGTTTTGCCCACGCCGCCCTTCTGGTTGGTAATGGCAATGATCCTCGACACATTTCCTCAGTCTTGTTGAATTAGACCGGAAACTAACAAAGTCACGGTCGTTCGGCAAGCAAAAAACTCTCTATCTCCACACGCGCTGTCACGATGTTTCACGTGAAACTATTCGCTTTTAATTCGCTTATTTGTAATAAAATGTTTATTTAAAATAATATATGGTTAACACATTCGTGGGAACTATTGGCCAACCTTCCCGATCATGATGACACGCCTCTCTGAGAGAGGAATACTGAGCGGCGACTGCCATTTGAGGTTCTTTGGGCCACCGATGCCTTCCACCTGGCCACGTCCAAGCCACAAGCACATATGGCCGCTAGGCTTCAGGCATCGCGCCAATTCTCGGACGGTTTCGGGAAGCCGGCCCAGAGCACGCACCGTGCCAACGTCGAAGCGTCCCGCAGCCCCCGCGGCGTATTGCTGCAAGCGCTCGGGGCGCACCTCGACGCGGTCCCAAGCGCAGGCGCGCGCCGCCTCCTTTAAGAAGGCGCGCTTCTTGGCCACCGGCTCAAGCAGGGTTACCGCGAGCGCGGGGAAGAGGATCTTGAGCGCCAGCCCCGGGAAGCCGGCGCCGGAGCCCACGTCAAGCAAACTTCCTTCCAGCGTCAGTGCGCGGGCCAGGAACAGACTTTCGCCGAAGTGCCGGGTCAGGCACTCATCGGGATTTGAAATCGCCGTGAGGTTGATGCGCCGGTTCCAGCGCAAGAGCAATTCCAGATAGGTGAGTGTCTGGGTGAGCTGGGGCGCAGTGAGCGGGAGGTCAAAAGGCTGGAGGAGCTGGCGAGCGCGGGGCTCAGAGAGCATGTGAAGATTGTAGCCGTTTGCGTCAAGGGTTTGCAGCCGCGTACGCCCGAGGCGGCGGGGAAGGACCTTGTTTCACGTGAAACACGGCTGCTAAGCCATTTTAAATCATTTGTTTAGCTCTGGCAGTGAACGGCATTCGGCCGCCGCCTCCGCGCCTTCTTGCCTCACACTGAACTGGCCTCGACATGTAGGCTACAAAATAATGAAAGTGGGCGAAGTCAGCGGGAGCGCGGGCCGCGCGGCCCTCCTCGCCGCTGCGCTTATTTCTTGAACAGGTTCTCGAAGGCGGCGCGCGCGTCGGTGGGCCTGGGCGAAGAGGTTTCGCGCTCGATGGTAGTGCGGGGCTTGTAGAAGGTGCAGGCGTTGGCGGCGGCTTTTTGCGGGATGCGCGCCGTCACCGGCTTCAGGCACTCGAAGCGCGACGAGGGGTCGAAGAAAACGCACTGCTTGCAGCTATGCAAGGGATAGGAGCAGCGCGGGCACTGCCCTTTGGTGTCGATGTCGGCGGGCAGCACGCCCCCGCACCCCGCGCAGCGAATCACCATGCGCTTGCCAGGCAGCGCGATGGTGCGCGGCCCGATGCGCTCCTGGCGCGGCGTGGCGGGCTTGGGTCCTCGCTCGCGCTCCCGATCCGAGTCCTGATAGCCCCGCTGGCGATATTTTCGGTCGCCCATAGTTTACTTCCTCCGGGAAGCTGCGTTGATTGCCCAGGATTGATCCGCTTTCCCCATCATACGCCCCGCGGCGGGGAGAGGGAAGAGAAAGAAGCCGGAAATCCAAAGTGTGAAGCTGCGAGCGGAAGGCAGCCGAGTCTCTCTCCGCTCTTATCTCTTGCGATTGAAATCGCGCACGCGCTTGAGCACGGCGAGCATCTGGCGCTCGGTGAGTTTGCCTTCCCAGGCGGGCATGGACGTCCCCTTGACGCCGTGCTTGATGGCCTCGAGCAACTGCGCGTCCTTGACGGAAGCCTGCCACTTGGGGTCGGTGAAATCGGGCGTGTGCAGGAAGGAGAAGCCCCGGCCGTTTTCCCCGTGGCACATGGCGCATTTATCCATGTAGATGCTGTCGCCGTCGGGCTTCTCGGCGGCGCCGAAAGCCAGCGCGCTCAGCCCCCAGAGCGCTCCCGCCAGCAGCAGCCCCGTCAGGATGGAAGTCAGCGCCGCTCCCTTGTGCTTGCGTAATTTCATAGGTCTCAGCTCTGGTGCTCGGGGTGCGTCCAGTCGTCCGAAAGCGGCGGTCGCCTTCCGGGGCACTTCCCGGCGCGGCGGCGGGCTTCCTTCGCTCTCGTTCTCTCCCGGGAACGCTTGCCGGGATTGCCGTTGAACAGAAACTTTATGTTAGCCGCGTGATTCCGGGAATGTCAAGCCGCGCGGAAAGCCCGGGGCCCTGCGGCGCCGGGCGGTCTGCTATGATAACCGGTGCGGTGCTGCACCGCCCCCAAGCGATGAACGTTCTACTGATTTCCACCTACGAGCTGGGCCGCCAGCCTTTTGGGCTGGCCTCGCCGGCGGCGTGGCTGCGCCGGGCAGGGCACGAGGTCACCTGTCTGGACCTGTCGCGCCAGCCGCTGGACGCCGAGGCGGTGCGCGCCGCCGGCTTCATCGGTTTCTTCCTGCCCATGCACACCGCGACGCGGCTGGCCATCGAGGCGCTGCCGCGCCTGCGGGCGCTCAACCCGCGTGCCCGCCTGGGATTCTTCGGCCTTTATGCTGCCCCCAACGCGCCTTACCTGCGCTCGCTGGGTGCGGCGGTAGTGGTGGGGGGCGAGTTCGAAAGCGCCCTGACGTCGGCGGTCGAAAGCCTGGAGCGCGGCGAGATTCCGCGGAACCCCTCGGTCTCGCTCGCCCGGCAGGAATTTCTGGTGCCCGACCGCCGCGGCCTGCCCCCGCCGGCCCGCTATGCCCACCTGAACCTGCCCGGGGGCGGCGAGCGCCTGGTGGGCTCGACCGAATCGAGCCGCGGCTGCCGCCACCTTTGCCGCCACTGCCCGGTGGTGCCGGTTTATCAGGGCCGCTTCCGCATCGTGCCTCAGGAAGTGGTCCTGGAAGATATTCGCCGCCAGGTGGCCGCCGGGGCGGGGCACATCACTTTCGGCGACGCGGATTTCTTCAACGGCCCGCGCCACGCGCTGGAACTGGTGCGCGCCCTGCACGCCGAGCATCCCGCGCTGACCTACGACGTGACCATCAAGGTCGAGCACCTGCTGCGCCACGCCCAGCACCTGCGGACGTTGCGCGAGACAGGCTGCCTGTGGGTGACCACCGCCGCCGAATCGTTTGACGATAGGGTGCTCGGCGGCCTCGAGAAGGGCCATACCGCCGCCGATTTTGCCGCCCTGCTGGGACTTTGCCGCGAGGTGGGACTGGCGCTCGCTCCCACGTTTGTCGCCTTCACCCCCTGGACGACGCTGGAAAGCTACTGCCGATTTCTCGAGCGGCTGGCCGAGCTGCACCTGGTCGAGCACGTGC
>JBJKQV010000454.1:0-8344 GCA_046704985.1 Terriglobia bacterium | reverse complement strand
GCCCAGCGACTTGGACATCTTCTGCACGCCGTCCAGCCCCTCCAGGATGGGCATGGTCATGATCACCTGGGGCTGCTGGCCGTACTCCTGCTGGATGACGCGGCCCACCAGCAGGTTGAATTTCTGGTCGGTGCCGCCCAGCTCAACGTCGGCTTCGAGCGCCACCGAGTCGTAGCCCTGCGCGAGCGGGTAGAGCAATTCGTGAACGGCCACCGGGCGCTGCTCCTTCATGCGCTTGGAAAAATCGTCGCGCTCCAGCAGCCGCGCCACGGTGTATTTGGAGCAGAGGCGCACCCAGTCGAGGCTGCTGAACTTTCCCAGCCAGCGGTTGTTGAAGTCCACCACCGTCTTCTGCGGGTCAAGAATCTTGAAGACCTGCTTCTTGTAGGTCTCGGCGTTGCGCGCCACGTCTTGCGGGGTCATGGGCGGGCGCGTCACGTTCTGGCCCGAAGGGTCGCCAATCAGCCCGGTGAAATCGCCGATGAGAAAAATCACCGTGTGGCCGAGATCCTGAAAGTGCTTGAGCTTGCGGATGAGCACCGTGTGGCCCAGGTGGATGTCGGGCGCCGTGGGATCGAACCCCGCCTTGACGCGCAGGGGCTTGCCCGTCTTCGCCGCGCGCTCGAGCTTCGAGCGCAGCTCTTCCGCGCGGATGGTCTCCTCCGCGCCTTTGGTCAGATACGCGAGTTGTTCGTCGAGGGTCATAGGAATTCTTCGCCTTGAGTGATGAGCGGACAGTTTATCATTCCTGCCCATTCGCGCAACCGTGCGCCTTGCAGGCGCGGCGTGGCGACTCATCAGGCAGGGGTGGTTTCAACCGCGCCGGTCACCCTTCCGCCACCACCCTTCGCCCTTCCACGCGCACCTGCCCGCTGAGCATCAGGCAGATGGCTTCGGAATAGAGGCGGTGCTCTTCTTTCAGGATGCGCGCCGAGAGGGTTTCGGCAGTGTCGTCGTCGCGCACCGGGACAGCCGCCTGGGCGACGATAGGCCCCGTATCCACGCCCTCGTCCACCAGATGCACGGTGCAGCCGCTGAACTTGACGCCGTATTCGAGCGCCTGCTTTTGCGCCTCCAGGCCCGGAAACGCCGGCAGCAGCGCGGGGTGAATGTTCAGGATGCGCTGCGGGAAGGCGCGCACGAAATAGGGACTGAGCAGGCGCATGTAACCCGCCAGGCAAACCAAGTCCACCTGAAATTCCTGAAGGGCCGCGACCACTTCGCGGTCATAAGTCTCGCGCTCGGCGCCCTGCGCGGGGATAAAGCGCGTGGCCAGGCCCAATTCCCGGGCGCGCACCAGGCCCGGAGCGTCGGCGCGGTTGCTGATGACGATGGCAATGCGCGCCGGAATCCTGCCCGCCTTGACGTTGCGGGCGATGGCCTCAAAGTTCGAGCCGCGGCCGGAAAGCAGGATGCCAAGATTCTTCATGTCGTCTCAGTTCCCTCCCACGCCGGCGGCCTGTCAGACGTATTCGACGCCCGGGCGGCCGCGCACCAGGCGTCCCAGCGTCCAGACCTTTTCGCCGCGCTTCCGGAGCGCCGCCCTCACCGCGCGCAGGTCGCCGGGCGCGACCAGCAGCAACAAGCCCACGCCCATGTTGAAGGCTCTCAGCATCTCGTCTTCGGGCACGCGTCCCAGGCGGGCGATCATTTGGAAGATGGGCGGCACAGTCCAGGCGCCGTGCTCGATGCGCGCCCGGCAGCCGCGCGGCAGCACGCGGGGAGTATTTTCGGTGAGCCCGCCGCCGGTGATGTGGACCATGGCCTTGATGCGCCGCGAAGCGAGCAGGGGCTCGATGAGCGGCCAGTAGCAGCGGTGGGGAGCGAGCAATTCCTCGCCCAGGGTGCGGCCCAGCTCGGGCACGCGCCGCCGCAGCTTCAGGCCGGCCTTCTCGAGCAGCACGCGCCGCGCCAGCGAATAGCCGTTGGTGTGCAGCCCCGCCGAGGGGAGGCCCAGGATCACGTCGCCGGGGCGCAGGCGGCTGCCGTCCACAATCTCGCGCCGGCGCACGCAGCCCACGATGCAACCCGCCAGGTCGTATTCGCCGGGAGGATAGAAGCCCGGCATCTCGGCCGTCTCGCCACCCACCAGCGCGCAACCCACGGCGCGGCAGGCTTCCGCCACGCCGCCCACGATCTCCTCCACCACCCGCGGGCGCAGCTTGCCGGTGGCCAGGTAATCGAGAAAGAAGAGCGGCCGCGCGCCGTGCACGGCGATGTCGTTCACGCAATGGTTGACGAGGTCGGCGCCCACCGTCCGGTGGCGGCCGAGCGCGAAGGCGATCTTGAGTTTGGTGCCTACCCCGTCCACGCTCGAGACCAGCACCGTGTCACGCGGCAGCTTGGCAAGCGAGAAGAATCCCCCGAAAGCGCCCACCTCTTTCAGCACGCGTGAGCTGAAGGTGCGGCGCGCCAGCTTACGGATGCGGCCCTTGGCCCGTTGGGCAGCGGCAATGTCCACGCCGGCGGTTCGATAGCGCATCGGAACCTGTCATTATGGGGGATTTGCGGCGGCGTGACAAGCCGCCCAGGCGGGGCCGAAAGCCCTCCCGGGCCGTAGAGCAAAACCTAGAAAACTTTCCCGGTCCGCGACCAGCGCGTCCTGGAGAGAAAATGCCAGACGATGGAGGCGTCGAACTCCAGGCGAACTTTCAAGTTGTCACTCACCCACTCCTGAGTGGGCGCGTCATAGGACCAATAGACAAACAGCGGTTCACCCACCACGTTGGAGAGAGGGACAAAGCCCCAAAAGCGGCTGTCGAGGGAGTTGTCGCGGTTGTCGCCCATGACGAAGAGCTCGCCCTCCGGCACGTGCAGGCCGTCGGGGCGGATGAACGAGGGCATCTGGTGCGCCCAGGCGGGATAGAGCCCCGAAGAAGCGGGCAACGCGCCGATTTCGTTGACGGGAGGCGGAAAATCGTCGCGCAGCGGATAGATGCTGGGCGAGATGAAGCGCGCGTAAGGCTCCTTCAGCGGCTTGCCGTTGACGTACACCTTTTTATCCACGATGCGGATGACGTCGCCACCCACGCCGATGACGCGCTTGACGAACATCATCGAAGGGTTGACCGGCCAGCGAAATGCCACGATGTCCTGGCGGTGGATGGTGCGCAGGGCGGGAAGACGCCAGGGGGTGTAAGGGATGCGCGGTCCGTAGAGCAGTTTGTTGAGAAAAACGTGGTCGCCGATGAGGATGGTGCTTTCCATGGAGCCAGTAGGAATCACCGTGGCCTCGGCGATGAAGGTGCGGATGCACAACACGCCCACCAGCACCACCAGCAGCGAGCGCACCGTCTCCCAGGCTCCCTGGTGGCGGGGGCGCGGGGGCGCGGCCTCGGGCGCAGCCGGAGAAGCAGCTTCCGGCAGCGCAGCCTCGGGTGCGGCGGCTTGGGGCGTTTTGGGATCTTCGACTTCCACGGCTAATCCCGTTTCCTCAGGGCGATCAGCGGCTCCTGGACGGTGGTGGGATAGTGTGAGGTGTAGCACGCCAGGCAGTAGCGCCCTTCCTCGTCTCCCACCGCGCGGCGCAGGCCGTCGAGCGAAAGGTACCCCAGCGTATCGGCGCCGATGAACTGGCGAATCTCCTCCACGCTGTGGGTCGAAGCGATCAATTCCTTCTTATCCGGCGTATCAATGCCGTAATAGCAGGGCGAAAGCGTGGGCGGACAACTGATGCGCATGTGCACCTCGCGCGCTCCCGCCTCTCTTACGATGCGCACAATTTTGCGGCTGGTTGTCCCGCGGATGATGGAGTCGTCGACCAGGACCACGCGCCGGCCTTCCAGCAGCGAGCGCACGGGGTTGAGCTTCATGCGGACGCCGAAATCGCGGATGGCCTGGGTGGGCTCGATGAAGGTGCGGCCCACGTAGTGGTTGCGGATCAGCCCAAAGCGCAGGGGCAGGCGCGCCTCGTCGGCAAACCCCGCCGCCGCCGCCACTCCCGAGTCGGGCACGGGCACCACCAAGTCGGCCTGCACGGGGTGTTCCCGGGCGAGCAAGGCGCCCAGCATCTCGCGGCTGGTCTGCACCGAGCGCCCGAAAACCACGCTGTCGGGACGCGAGAAATAAACGTGCTCGAAGATGCACTGCGCGGGCTCGACAGGAGGCGCAAAGCGCAGCGAAGTCAACCCGCGCGAGTCCAGGATGACCATCTCGCCGGGCTCGACCTCGCGCAGCGGTGTAGCGTTGATCAGGTCGAAAGCGTAGGTTTCCGAGGCCACCACGTAAGCGCCGTCGAGGCGCCCCAGGTTGAGGGGGCGGAATCCCCGCGGGTCGCGGATGGCGTAAACCGCGTCCTTGAAAAGCATCACCAGCGAGTAGGCGCCCACCACGCGGTCCAGGGCGTCGGCCACCGATTCGGGCACGCCCCCCTGCTTGGAGCGCGCAAAGTAGTGGAGAATCACCTCGCTGTCGCTGGTGGTCTGGAAAATGTCGCCGCGGCTTTCCAATTCCTTGCGCAGCGCCGTGGCGTTCACCAGGTTGCCGTTGTGCGCCAGCGCCACCTGGCCCTTCTGGCAACTGACGATGATGGGTTGGGCGTTCTTCAGGTCGGTGTCGCCGGCCGTCGAGTAACGCGTGTGGCCGATGGCGGCGCGGCCGGGAAGGGTCGAGAGCAGTTCCTCGGTGAAAACCTCCGCGGCGTACCCCATGCCGCGCTGGTCGTAAAGCCTCTCGCCGTCCGTGGTGGTGATGCCGGCGCTTTCCTGGCCGCGGTGTTGGAGCGCGTAGAGCCCCAGGTAGGTGAGCTTGGCCGCTTCCGGATGACCGTAAACGGCGAACACGCCGCAATGGTCATGGAACTTGTCGTCGCGTATAGAGACGGCGGGGAAATGTTCTAAACCCGGTAACAAGAGTTTGCTCCGCGAACCAGTCTGAGTGGAGGAGGAATTACCCGTCTTGCCTGTCGGCGCCCTTCCCTGAGTGCCTTTTGCTGGAAAGAACCGAGCTTCCGGCCCTCATGCTATTTTCTCGCGAAGCCTTGGGGCACGCAACTGCTTTCTGGGAGCGCCGGCGCGCCGCACCCTTACCAGTCGTGGCAGGCGGCTTGGCGGGCGGGGACGAAGCCGGCCTCGTGAGTGCGCCACCAGGCGTGCCAGCGCGCGGCGAGCGACCGCGCGGCCTGCGGCGAAGCGCCGGCGTCGGGACCGAAATGCTCGCCCGTCAGGTTGCGCAGGGCGAAGTTGGCCACCTGGCGGACTTCGGGCTCCGGGTCGTCGAGCATGGCCAGCAAGGCGGGGATGGTGTCCTTACTCTCCAGGTTGCGCAGCCCCAGGATGGCGTTGACACGCTCGACGGTTTGCGAGGAGTGGAGTTTTTCAAAGAGCAGGCGGTTGGCGCGCGGGTCGCGGAAAAATCCCAGGGCGCGCAGCGCGTCGTCGCGCAGCGATTCCGGTCCCGCGGTCGCCAGGCGCAGCAGCGCGGGCAGATACTTGGGGTCGTGATTTTCGCCCAGCAGCAGGACGGCGTAGGCGCGCGCCGAGTCGTCGGCGACGGTTCCCTTGGCGAGGCCGGGCAGCGCGGTCGAGGAAGCTTCGCCGCGCGCCACGGCGAGGATGGCGCGCCAGGCGGCGGAAGTGCCTAGCCGCGCCAGGCCTTCCAATGCCTGGGCGGAGTTCCAGCGGCGCTCGCGCGGCGAGCCGTAAGCGAGCGCGCGCAGGTCGCCGAGCATGAAGGGTTGCGGCAAGGTGCTGGCCACTAAAAACGCTTCCGTAAAGCGCGGCGAGTCGGGGTGGCGGAGCAGGTGGGCGTAAGGCTCGAGCGCCGCGCGGCGCTCCGCCGGAGTGGACGCCGCAACCCGAAACGACAGGTCATCCATGGCCAGCGCAAAGGCGGCGGGCTTCCCCGAAAATTCTCCTCCCGCGGCGCCGATCGCGTACAGGGGCAGGTGGCGCTGGGCGTGCAGGTGGTAGGTTCCGGGACGCGTGAAGCGTCCCCACTGGTTGAGCAGCCAGCGCTCGTGGTGCACGGCGCCCGGCGGCAGGCTGACCGAACCGTAGACGATAGTGCCCTTGGCGCCGCCGCACAGGTGCGGCGCCGGGTCGGGGACACGCCGCCCGCCCGGGCCGGTGAGCGTGAAGTTCGGCTCCTGCTTCAGCTCCTGGTTGGCGGCGCGCGCCGGCGGACGATACGAAAAAACGAAGGCCCGCTTCCCCGTGTTGCGGATGACGAAATCGCAGAAGATGGGCTCGCCCAGGCGGTACTGCTGCTTCTCCATGCGGAAGTGCGAAACGTATTCGAGCTGGGCGCGGGCGGCGCGAGGGGCCAGCATCGCCGCCAGCAAGCCGGCGGCCAGCCAGCACGCCGGGCGCAGGGCGCGGGTTCGCGGGAGGGCGGAGCGCATCCTTCTCATCATACGTGAAACCGCGCCGCGCTCATCGCCTTTTCGCGAGCCACGGCCAAGCGGCGCGTTGCGCCGGCGCCCCCGTCGGAAGTAGCATCTAAGTGCCCAGGAGGCGTTTCCCTTCATGCTTTGGCGTCGCGGAGGTCTGGTGTTCGCGGTGGTGCTGGCGCTGTTGATGGCCGCGCCGCGCGCCCGCGCCTCCGTCAAGCTCTATCTCAAGGACGGCAGCTACCAGATCGTCAAAAGCTACCAGGTGGAAGGCGACCGGGTGCGCTACTACAGCCTGGAGCGCTCGGAATGGGAAGAGATCCCGGTGGCGCTGGTGGATTTTGAGGCGACAAAACGCGGGGAAGCGGAAGAGAAGGCGCAGCAGGAAAAACAGCTCGAGCAGGCGCAGAAGCTCTCCGAAGAACACTTGGAGCGCACCAGCCCGCAGGGGCTGGAGGTGGCGCCACACATCCACCTGCCCGGCGACGAAGGGGTTTTCGCCTTCGACGGCACGCGGGTCATCCGCCTGGTGCAGTCGCCCGCCCAGATCGTGCGCGACAAGAAGCGCTTCGCCCTCTCTTTGGCGCTGCCCGCCCCGCTGCTCAAGAACCGCGACCTGGCGGTGCTGGAAGGCCCGCGCGCGGCCATCAGCATCGCCGACCTGCAGCCCACCTTCTACGCCCAGTTCGCCGACGGCTCGGGCGCGCACCTGCTGCTCATCCCCGTCAAAGCCACCAAGCACCAGCGCGTGGTGGAAACCATCCAGAAAGGCATCGGGGTGGGAAAATCGGGCGAGTCGCGCGAAACCATTCCGCTCGAGCGCGTGGAGGTCAAGCCCGGCATCTTTAAGCTGCGCCCGCGCCAGCCCCTCACCCCCGGCCAGTACGCCCTCGGCGAGCTGGTGCAGAAAAAGAAGTTGAACCTCGACGTCTGGGCTTTCGGCATCGCCACTTCCCCGCCCATCGAACCCGCCGGCGGCGACCAGCCGCCTGTCATCCGGCGCGACACGCCGCCCGAAAACTGAGCCCGCATTTCCAAGATGGCCGGCGGCGCGAGCTGCCGAGAAATTCACCCTGGCGGCTCGGATTGTAGAAGACCATTCTTTCGCCAAGGCGCCAAGCAACGCAAATCCGTCACCGGCAGGCTCTGCGCCTTGGCGTGAGTTTGTATTTTTCCCGGCCTGCCCGCGCCGGCAATCCTGGATTGTCCTTCTGCGCAAACCGCGATAGGATTACGGACCGCCGCCTCATACGCAAGAAAGGAAAACCATGAAGAGCTTATCGCTTCGCTTCGGCTTACTGATTGCCGGACTGGCCCTTTTGGCGCCGGCGTTCTATTTGCGCGCGCAGCGGGAGACGGCTCCGGCCGCGCCCGCGGCAATGTCATCCAAGATTCCGTTGGGCTTCAGCCCCCAAACCTATCCCGCCGAGCAGCGCTGGGAGAAGCGCTACCTGGAGCTTCCCAAGGCCGAGCAGTGCGGCAAATTCCTGCGCCGGCTCACCTCCGTGGCGCACACGGCGGGAACGCCCGGCGACCACAAAGTTTCGGAGATGATCTACCAGGAATTCGTGCGTGATGGTTTGCAGGCCCAGATTGTCTCTTACCGCGTCCTGCTCTCTTACCCGAAGAAAATCACCGTGGACATCGTAGCGCCGCAGCACGTCCAGCTGGCGCATCCCGAGCCGCCCATCGCCGGCGACCCGGACACCAAGCTCGCCGACCCCTTCTATCGCATGCCCTGGAACGGCTACTCGCCGTCGGCCGACCTGACGCTGCCAGTGATCTACGCCAACTACGGGACGCCGGAGGATTACGCGGCGCTGGCCAAGATGGGCGTGAGCGTGCGCGGCAAGCTGGTTCTGGTGCGCTATTTTCACGGCTACCGTGGAGGCAAGGCGCTGGTGGCCCAGAAGCTCGGCGTGGCGGGGCTGATCATCTATTCCGACCCCGCCGAGGACGGCGCGGCGCGCGGCAAAGTGTATCCCCACGGTCCCTGGGGGCCGCTCGGACACTTCC
>JBJKQV010000453.1:0-3421 GCA_046704985.1 Terriglobia bacterium | reverse complement strand
CCCGGCGCACGAAGTAGTGCGTGCCCTCGTGCTCGACGCGGATGATCAGCGAAATCTCACGCCAACGCTCCGTGGGCAAGCCCAAGTCCCCGGCCGCGGTGTTGCTGTATGGCCCCTCGCTCACCAGGATGAACTGGTCGCGGTAAAGCTCCGGGCGGCCGATGATGCGGCTGAACTCTTCGCTCCACTCCCCCGTTTCGCCGTGCGTCTTCTGCCACTCCTCGCGCAGCCGGCGGATGCGGTGCAGGTTGTTGTAGCCCGAAACCATGCAGGCGCCCATGGAATCGGGCACGGGGACGGGCTCGTTGTGCTCGGTAAAAGCCTGCACCAGGGCCACAAAATCCTCGCGCGCCCCCGCCACCAGCACCGGCACTTTGCCGGCGGGCGTGGGATGAATCAACACCCGGCAGCGCTCCGGAGCGCGCAGGCAGAGACCCGTTGCGGCGCCCAGCCCCGCGGTCTCTTCCGCCCGGCGCGTAGCGGCGCGGTAGTCGGGATTCTGGCTCATTCCCTCCGCCACCGGAAATTGCATCTGCACCAGATACTGGGCCAGCGGCGTGCCGCTCAAAGCCTGAAGGCACTCCTCGGCGTACGACTCCCAGAAGGGCACATACGGCTGGTCGGGCCACGGAAAGGACTGCGGCGACAGCGCGCTCCAGTCGTAAGCCATGGCGCCGTAGGCGAGCAACTCCTCGACCTCGGTGCTCGTGGCGCCCAGCGACTTCAGGATTTCCGCGCGCAATGTTTCGATGCTCATAGAAAATTCCAATACGGCAACCTGCCGGGTGCTGAGAGGCGGCGGTGGCCCGGCCCGTTTAGCTCAGTTGGCGGCGCGCCAGGCGCGCAAACAGCCCGTCGCGCGCCATCAACTCCTCGTAGTTGCCCTGCTCGATCTGCACGCCCTTTTCCAGCACGTAAATACAATCGGCGTGCTGCACGGTCGAGAGGCGATGAGCGATGACCACGCGCGTGGCGTTGAGCTGCCCCAGGCTGCGGCTGACGATCGCCTGGGTCTGATTGTCCAGGGCGCTGGTGGCCTCGTCGAAAAGCACGATGCGCGGGCGGTGGACGATGGCGCGCGCGATCATCAGGCGCTGGCGCTGCCCGCCCGAAAGCCCTCCGCTCTCGCTGACGATGGTGTGCATGCCCATGGGCATGGCCTTGACGTCCTCCTCCATGCCCGCCATGCGCGCCGCCTCCCAGGCGTCCTCCACAGTCAGGTCGCTGCTGCCCACGATGTTGCGGTAGATGTCGCCGGTCATCAGCCGCCCGCCCTGCAGCACCACACCGATCTGCTGCCGCACCGCCTGCACGTCCAGCTCGGCAAGCGGCCGGCCGTCGTAATAGACGGCGCCCGACTCCGGCGTTTCGAAACCCAGCAGCAGGCGGAAGAGGGTTGACTTGCCGCTGCCCGAGGGGCCCACAAAGGCCACAAACTGCCCGGGAGCGATGTTCACGGAAATATCGCGCAGCACGCGCGGCCCGTCCTCGCGGTAGCGGAAGTTGACGTGCGTCACCTCGATGGCGCCCGCCAGCTCCCCCGGGTCGTTGCGCGCCTCGGGGATTTCCGGTTGCGCCTGCAGGATGGGTTTGGCGCGTTCGTAGAGGGGCACCACGGTCAGCACCGAGGTCACCGCCGTACTCAGGTTGACCATGGCCACCGAAACCTGGATGAAGGCCGCGTCGAAAGCCAGGAACTCTCCCGTGGTCAGACCGGAAACGCCGTGGTTCTTCATCAGTTGCGCGGCAAAATAGAAGATCAGCGCCGTCGCGATGACCGGGAAGCCGGCGTTGAAAACCTCCAGCGCTCCTCCCAGATTCCTGACCTTGATAATCAGGCGTTTCTGGCGCGCGAACTCGCGGGCCCAAGCGGCGAAGGCGCGATTTTCAGCCCCTGAGATGCGGAATTTATTCACCCCGTTGATGAACTGCAAAGTCATGCCGGAAATTTGCCCGCCGATTTCCGTCGCCAGGCGCAGGAAGCTCACCTGCCAGTAGCCGAGGAGGGCGAAAACACTGAACGAAAACGCCACCACCGCCGTCCCCACCAACGCCAGCCGCCAGCTGTAGTAGAACATCAGCGCCAGGCTGGCCAGCGAAAAGATCCCCGAGAGCACGGAGGTGAGGACCGGGCCGGTAAGCGTTTGGCGAATCTGGCTGATGCCCAGGCTGCGCCGCGCCAGGTCTCCCGAGGTGAAGCGCCGGAAGAAGGGCACCGGCAAGGAGAGCAGGCGGTCCCAGACGGCAGCCTGAATCGCCCCGTCCACCTTGCCTTCCATGCGCAGGGTGGCCAGGCTGCGCATCAGCGAAAACATCACCGTGCCCACCGCCGCCGCCACCAGAAAGAGCGTGAACTCGCCCAGGGTGCTGCGCTGCGCGCCCGGAATGACCGTGTCGAAGATGATGCCGGTCAGCACCGGGATGACCAAGGCCAGCAAGCCCACCGCCAGCCCCATCAGCCCGATCACCACCACCTCCGGGCGGCACTGCTCCAGGCCGAAGCTCGCCAAGTCCTTGAAGTCGATGGGGCGGTCCGGGAAGGGGCGATAGAAGGTGTAGGCCATGGCCTGCACCTGCGCCGCCAACTCCGTTGTGATGCGCGTCTGGGTGCGCCTCGCGGGGTTGTAAAGGAAATAGCTTTGCCGGGTTCCGGGGAGGAGCGCCACGGGTTGGCGGTCTTCACCCAGGAACCCTACCAGCGGCCCGCCCTCCTGGCGCCACCAGTCGCCGCGCAGGATGACCTGCCGGTGGCGCACGCGCGAGGCGCGGGCGATGCCCGCCACCGGGTCGCGCTGCCGGATGTGTCCCGAGCCCTGCACGGGGCGGATGCGCACGCGCATGGCGCGCCCCACCGCCTGGCAAGCCAGCACCAGCGGGTCGTCCACCCCCACCTCAGGTTCCGCCAGCATGGCGTCGTCGCCGGAGAGAGGCGCGGTGAGCCGGTGCAAGGCCGCGTCCACCATCGCCTGGTTGGCGGCGGACTGCGCCACGAACCGGCGCCGCCCCGCCTCCTCGTTCTGCCGGTGCTGCCACAGAAGGTAGGCAAAGATCACTTCCTGGAACTTGCGCAGGGCACCCCAGCACTCTCCCGCCGCCGGCAGGCCTTCGGGCAGGAGGGCTTCCAGCCGGCTGGAGGCGGCAGTGAGCAGCCAGCCCACGCGGGTGAGCGGGAAGAGCTCATCGGGCAGGACCTGCCCCAGGTCTTCGTTGCCCAGAAACGCGGAATGCCCCTGGTGGTGGCGGATCCAAACCACGCCATCGGAAGGCAGGATCACGGCGGATTTTTCCTCCGTGTCCAGAGTCTGGCCGCGCGCCAGCTGACGGAACTGATGGGGCGCGGAAACCTCGGCGGCCACGGAGGTCAAAGTTTCCACCCACTGCTCCAGCAGGCGTTGCCCCGCCCCGTCGCCGTGACGGGGCG
>JBJKQV010000452.1:0-5774 GCA_046704985.1 Terriglobia bacterium | reverse complement strand
TCGAAGACGTGCGCCTGATGCGGCAGACGGTGGGCTCGGGAACGGGCGTCAAGGCCGCGGGCGGCATCCGTACCCTCGACGACGCCCTGCGCATGATCCACGCCGGCGCCTCGCGCCTGGGCACCAGTGCCTCCGTCGCCATCCTGCAAGAAGCCGTGGCTTCCCTGCGCCCGGTGAACTAAGTTATGCCCAAATCCCCGCGACCCCAGGGCCGGCCTCTGGAGCTGACTCAGCTCCTCACCCTGCTCCTGGAGGTCAGTGAAGACCTCAGCTCCACCCTGGATCTCGACGAGCTGATGACGCGCATGGCCGAGCTGGTCAAGCGCGCCATCGATTACGAGATCTTTGCCATCCTGCTGCTCAGCGAGAGCACCCAGCAGCTGCGCGTGCGCTTCAGCGTCGGACACCCCGACGAGCTGGTGCGCTCGCTGCGCATCAAGGTGGGCGAGGGCATCGTGGGGCGCGCCGCCCAGACCCGCCGCTCCGTGCGCGTCAGCGACGTGCTCAAGGAGCCCGGTTACATTCGCTCGCTCACGACCGTTCGCTCCGAGCTCGCCGTTCCCCTCATTGCCAAAAACCGCGTCGTCGGGGTGATCGACCTGGAGGCCTCGCACCCGAACTTCTTCACCGCCCAGCACCAGTACCTGCTGGAGCTGCTGGCCAGCCGCATGGCCCTGGCGGTCGAAAACGCCCGCCTCTACCGCCGCACGGTGCGCCAGGCACGCACCCTCAAGCTGCTTTACGAAATCAGCCGCGAGCTGGGCTCGGAGCTCATCCTCAAGGAGTTGCTGCGCAAGATCGGCGCCCTCACCAAGCGCCTGATCGATTATCACCGCTTCGGCACCCTGCTCTACGACGAGCAGACGCGCTCGCTGAGCGCGGTGATTTCCATGAAGGAGGACGAGAACATCCCGGAGCGTTTCACCGTGCCCCTCGACCAGGGGGTGGTGGGCGCGGCGGCGCGCGCCCGCGAGACGGTGCTGGTGCCCGACGTCAGCCGCGACCCGCGCTACATCACCGTCAACCCCGACACGCGTTCGGAGCTCGCCGTCCCCCTCGTGCACGGCGACCGGTTAGTCGGCGTGGTGGACCTGGAAAGCCCGCGGGTCGGCTACTTCACCGAGGAGCACGCCCGCCTGCTCGCCACCTTGGCGCCGCAGATGGCCATCGCCATCGAGAACGCCCTGCTCTACGACCGCCTGCGGCGCAGCGAGGCGCGGCGCGAGCGCGACCTGGAACGCGCCGGCGAAATCCAGCGCCACATCATGCCCGCGCTCTGCCCGGTCATCCCGGGACTCGAGACCTGCGTGCGCTTTCAGCCGACGCGCGAGTTGGGCGGCGACCTGTACGATTTTGTGGCTTTCGGCAAGGACCGCCACGGCCTGGCCATCGGCGACGTAAGCGGCAAGGGCGCGCCCGCGGCGCTCTACGGCGCCATGGTCAGCGGCGTGCTCCGCAGCCTCGCCGCGCTCAAGCTCTCCCCCGCCGACCTGCTGCGCCGCATGAACCTCTCCTTCCTCGAGCGGCGCATCGAGGGACACTTCACCACCTTCCTCTAGGGGCTGTGGGAGCCCAAGACGCGCAAGCTGCGCCTCGCCAACGCCGGCATGCCTTTGCCTCTGTTGCTGCGCCGCCGCCACTGCCACCCCGTGCGCGTGGAAGGCGTGCCCCTGGGCCTGCTCGAAAACGCCGAGTACCAGGAAACCACCCTGACGCTCCAAAAGGGCGACGTGCTGGCGCTTTTCTCCGACGGCCTGGAAGAGGCTATGAACCCCGCCGACGAGGAGTTCGGCAACCGGCGCCTGGAACGCGTGCTGCGCGAGCACGCCCGCCGGCCGCTGGGCGAAATCGCCGACGCGCTGTTCGGCGAGATCGCGCGCTTCGAGGCCGGCCGCCCCCGCCGCGACGATCAGACGCTCCTGCTCGTGCGCGTGCAGTAGCTCTTCGGAGTGTGGCAGCGGAGCCGCCGCCTTCCTCCGCGCGGTCATCCCCCACCACCTCTCGGGCGCTGGCGCAGGGGGGTTGGAACATGGGAGGGGAGAATCAGAGGTCAGTCGCGCGCGTCTACTCTTAGCGGTTTCTTATAACTCACCGTTCAGCACTCAAGATTCAGAATTCAAAATTAGTAATTCATAATTCGTCGGTCCCCAGCCCCGAATCCCGGCTCTTCTACCGCTCTCCCCACTTCAACTTTTCGCGCAGGACTTCGAAGTAGTCGCGCGTGGGCGGTTGGACGATCTCGACGGTGGTAGCGGACTTCTTCACGCGCACGATATCCTCGCTGTGGGCGGTGAGGCCCATCTGGCCGTCCACGGTCAGGTAGGCGGCCTCGCGCTGCGACTTGATAAATATCTCGATGACCGCCGAGTCGGGAAGCACCAGGGCGCGCTGGGTGAGGGTGTGGGCGCAGATGGGCGTGATAAGAAAGGAGGCAACGGCAGGAGCGACGATGGGTCCGCCCGCCGCCAGTGAATAGGCCGTTGAGCCGGTGGGCGTGGAAACGATCAACCCGTCGGACTTGTAGGTGGAGATGAACTGCCCGTCCACGCGCACGTCAAAGTCGAGGATGCGCGAGATGGCGCCCTTGTTCACCACCACGTCGTTGAGCGCCAGAAAGTTGGCGATCACTTCGTCGGCGCGGATCAGCTCGCCCTGCAACTGCACGCGCTGGTCGGAGCGGTGCTTGCCCGCCAGCACCAGCTCCAGGGTCGGGTAGAGCTCTTCGCGGGTGATCACGGTGAGGAATCCCAGGCCGCCCAGGTTGACGGCCAGAATGGGCACCGCCTTACGGTTGAGCACGCGCGCCGCGGCCAGCAGCGTTCCGTCGCCGCCCAGCACCACGAGCAGGTCCACGCGCGAGGGCATTTCGTTGCGGGTCAGAGATTTGTCGTGCGCCTCCAGGATGGAGCCCGTTTCCTTGTCAATGAAGACCTCGATGGAGCGCTTGCGCAGCCAGTCGAGCAGCGGCTCGACGACCTCGCGCACTTCCGCCTTGCGCGGCTTGGAGATGATTCCGACTCTTTGAATGGGCATGTCTCTCTCGGTTCGCGGCGTGGCGGGCGGCGGCTCGCCCGCCCGTCGCGACTATTCTAGTCAGATTTTTTCCAAAGCGCATGCAGGAAATATTCGCGGTTGCCGGAAGCCCCCGGCAGGGCGCTTTCGACCGACCCGAGGCCGCCGAAGCCCAGCTCGCCGAGCTTCGCCGCCACGCGCTCCACCGCCTGGCGGTGCAGCGCCGGGTCGCGCACGATTCCGCCTTTGCCCACCTGGTGGCGTTGCAGCTCGAACTGCGGCTTGACCAGAATCAGCGCCTCCGCGCCCGGCTCGAGCAGCGGCGCGAGCGCCGGAAGGATCAGCGTGGCGGAAATGAACGACACATCCATGGTGAGCCGCTCGACGCGCCTTCCGATCTGCTCGAGTGCGAGGTGGCGGGCGTTGGTCTTCTCCAGCACCACCACGCGCGGGTCGCGGCGCAGCTTCCAGACCATTTGGTTGGTGCCCGCGTCCACGGCAAACACCTGCGCGGCGCCGTGCTGGAGCAGGCAGTCGGTAAACCCGCCCGTCGAGGAGCCGACGTCGAGGCAGGCCTTGTTTTCGACCGAGACGCCGAAGTGCGCGAGCGCCGCTGCGAGTTTCAGCCCCGCGCGGCTCGCGTAAGGCAGCGCTTCGCCCAGCACCCGCAGCTCGGCCGTGGCGGTGACCGCGGCGCCGCACTTGGTGACCTTCTGCTCGTCCACCAGCACTTCGCCGGCCAGAATCATCGCCTGCGCGCGCTGGCGCGTCTCCGCAAGGCCCCGTTCGACCAGCAGTAGATCCAGCCGCCGCTTGCCGGCGCGCTTCTCGCTCATCAGCCTAGGATAGAATTTTGCGCGCCAAATTCCAACCGGTGCGGCCGGGCGCGCAAGGAATGGGAAAAGCTCAGGGCTGCAACAGCGACCGGTACTTGGCCTTGCCGGGCGCCGGAACCTCGTCGGCGAAGCGCTTGATGCGCTCCACGATGCCGTCCGGGTCGAGGCCGTACTTGGCGTGCAGCAGGGAGACCGCGCCGTGGGGAACGATGCGGTCGGGCACGGCGATGCGCAGGATGCTGGCGGGAATCTTGCGGTCCTGGAGCAGCGCCGCCACCGCCGCGCCGAACCCGCCCGACTCGGTGCCTTCCTCCGCCGTGACCAGGAAGCGTTTCTCAGCGGCGAGCACGCTAATGAGCTGCTCGTCGAGCGGCTTGAGGAAGCGAGCGTTGATGACCGTGGCCTGCAGGCCCAGGGCGGCGAGCTTTTCCGCCGCTTCCAGGCAAGGGTAGACCATGCTGCCCATGGCGAGGATGGCGATGTCGGCGCCCTCGCGCAGGATTTCGCCCTTGCCGATTTCCAGAGTCTTGAAGTCTTTTTCCAGGGGCACGCCGATGCCGTTGCCGCGCGGATAGCGCAGGGCCGCTGGGCTGCCCAATCGGACGGCGGTGGCCAGCATGTTGCGCAGCTCGGCTTCGTCCTTGGGCGCCATCACCACCAGGCCGGGGGGTGCGGCGAGGTAAGAGAGATCGTAGAGGCCGTGGTGGGTGGGCCCGTCGGCGCCCACCAGTCCGCCGCGGTCGAGCGCCAGGGTGACCGGGGCGCGCATCAGGCAGACGTCGTGGATCACCTGGTCGTAGGCGCGCTGCAGGAAGGTGGAATAGATGGCCGCCACCGGGCGCATCCCCTCGCAGGCCAGTCCGGTGGCGAAGGTGACGGCGTGCTGCTCGGCGATGCCCACGTCGAAGAAGCGGTCTGGAAAGCGCTTGGCAAATTCCACCAGGCCCGTGCCTTCCGCCATGGCCGCGGTGATGGCCACCACGCGCGGCTCCTGCTCCGCCAGGTCGCACATCGCCTGGCCGAAGACCGAGGTGTAACTGGGCGCCTTGGCGGGGGCCTTCTGGAACGCGCCCGTGGCCACGTCGAACTGCGTCACGCCGTGGAACTTGATGGGAAGTTTCTCGGCGTGCGGATAGCCCTTGCCCTTCTGGGTGACGATGTGGACGAGCGTGGGGTTGGGGTTGTCCTTGACCTCGGAGAGCACCCGCAGCAGGTCGTCGATGCTGTGGCCGTTGATAGGGCCCACGTATTCGAAACCCAGCTCCTCGAAGACCAGCCCGGGAATGAGCATGGTCTTGGCCGACTCGACCAGGTCCTTGGAAACCTTCAGCAGGCGCGGGCCGAGGTGCGGCACGGCCAGGATCATCTTCTCCACTTCCATGGTCAGGCGGTGGTAAGCGCGGCCGTGGACGATGCGGTTCAGGTAGCCGGCGATGGCGCCCACATTGGCGGAGATGGACATCTCGTTGTCGTTGAGGATGACCAGGAGTTTCTTTTGCAGGGTGCCGAGGTTGTTGATGCCCTCGAGCTCCAGGCCCACGGTCAGCCCCGCGTCGCCCACCACGGCGACCACGTAAAAGTCCTCGCCCTTCAGGTCGCGCGCCACCGCCATGCCCTGAGCGCCGGAGATGGCCGTGCCTGCGTGCGCGACGTTGAAGGTGTCGTAGGGACTTTCGTCGCGGGAGGGAAATCCCGAGATGCCGCCGTACTGGCGGATGGTGGGCAAGCGGTCGCGCCGCCCGGTCAGCACCTTGTGGCCGTAGGCCTGATGGCCGACGTCCCAGACGATCTTGTCGCGCGGCGCGTCGAAGGTGTAGTGCAGCGCCAGGGTCAGCTCGACGGCGCCCAGACTGGAGGCCAGGTGCCCGCCTACCTTGGAGACCACCGAAATCAGGTAGTCGCGCAGCTCTTCGGCCACCACCGGCA
>JBJKQV010000451.1:0-2959 GCA_046704985.1 Terriglobia bacterium | reverse complement strand
TGGTGTCGGTGGAGATGTTCGCCACCGGGCGCGGGCCCATCACCGTGGAGACGCTGGGTGAGGGCGAGGTGCTGGGCTGGTCGTGGCTGTTCGCTCCTTACCGCTGGATGTTCGACGCGCGCGCCACCCAGATGACGCGCGCCATCGCCCTGGACGGCAAATGCCTGCGCGACAAGTTCAGCAAGGACCACGACCTCGGCTACGAACTGCTGAACCGCTTTTTGCAGGTGTTGGAGCAGCGCCTGAACGCCACGCGGCTGCAGCTCCTGAAAGTTTATGAAGTCAGCTCCTGAACAACCCGCCGCCCTGGCCCATCCCCTCGCCCCGCAGTTCTATCGTGTGCTGCGGCGGCGGGCGGAGACTTACGACACCTTCACGGTGGAGCTGGAGCCGCCGGCGGGCGCGCCCGGACTCAGTTT
Source organism: Terriglobia bacterium (assembly GCA_046704985.1). GTDB lineage: Bacteria > Acidobacteriota > Terriglobia > UBA7540 > UBA7540 > JBJKQV01. Next base: position 2,540 of record JBJKQV010000451.1, on the reverse strand, counting down.
CGCGCCCGGGCAGTTCAATATGCTCTACGCCTTCGGGGTGGGCGAGGTGCCGATTTCGGTGAGCGGCCATCCCGGGCGCCCGCAACTGCTGGTGCACACGGTGCGCAGCGTGGGGGCGGTCAGCAAGGCATTGGCGGGTCTGAAGCGCGGCGACCGCGTGGGAGTGCGCGGGCCGTACGGCAGCTCCTGGCCGGTCGGAGAAGCGCCGGGGCGCGACGTGCTCATCGTGGCGGGCGGCATCGGCCTGGCGCCGCTGCGCCCGGCGCTCTATTCCATTCTGGCGCGGCGCAAGGATTTCGGGCGCGTGGCGCTGCTCTACGGCGCGCGCACGCCCGCCGACCTGCTCTACCTGAAGGAAATCGAGCGCTGGCGGGGGCGCCTGGACCTGACGGTGCTGGTCACCGTGGACCGCGCGGCGCCCGACTGGCGCGCTTCCGTAGGCGTGGTCACCACGCTCATCGGCCGCGCCGCCTTCGACCCCGCCAACACCCTGGCGATGGTCTGCGGCCCCGAAATCATGATGCGCTTCACGATTCTGGAATTGCAGAAGCGCGGCCTCGAGAATCCGCAGATCTACATCTCCATGGAGCGCAACATGAAGTGCGCGGTGGGATTCTGCGGGCACTGCCAGTTGGGGCCGCACTTCATCTGCCGCGAAGGGCCGGTGTTTCGCTTCGACCGCATTCGTCCCTTCTTCGAGGGGCGCGAGGTCTGAGATGGCCAAGAAGCCGCGCAAACCGAAACTGGCCGTCTGGAAGTTCGCTTCCTGCGACGGCTGCCAGCTCAGCCTGCTCAACTGCGAGGACGCGCTGCTGGCGGTGGCGGGCGAGGTGGAGATCGCCAATTTTCTGGAAGCCTCGCGCGCGGTGGTGAAGGGGCCCTACGACCTGTCGCTGGTCTAAGGTTCGATCACCACGCCCCACGACGCGGAGCGCATCCACCAGGTGCGGCGCGCCTCGCGGTTTCTGGTCACCATCGGCGCCTGCGCCACCGCGGGGGGCATTCAGGCGCTGCGCAATTTCAAGGACGTGAAGGAATTCATCAACAACGGTTACGCCACGCCCGCCTACATCCACACGTTGAGCAAGTCCACGCCCGTTTCCGAGCACGTTCCGGTGGACTTCGAGCTGCGCGGCTGCCCCATCAACAAGCTGCAACTGGTCGAAGTCATCGGCGCTTACCTGGCGGGGCGGCGGCCGGACGTTCCACCTTCGAGCGTCTGCATGGAGTGCAAGCGGCGGGGCACGGTGTGCGTGATGGTGGCGCGCGGGACGCCCTGCCTGGGCCCCGTCACCCACGCCGGGTGCGGGGCGCTTTGCCCCTCCTTCGACCGCGGCTGCTACGGATGCTTCGGGCCCAAGGAAACGCCCAACACCGCCGCCCTGAGCGAGGCATGGACGGCCCTGGGGGTGAAGCGGCCCGAGCTGGTGCGGGCTTTCCGCGGCTTCAACGCCTACGCCGACCCCTTCCGCAAAGAGAGTGAGCTGCATGAAGCCTCGAACGATTAAAGTCGATTACCTGGCGCGCGTGGAGGGCGAAGGGGCCTTGTTCGTGAAGGTGCGGGACCACACGGTCGAGGAGGTGGAGCTGCGCATCTTCGAGCCGCCGCGATTCTTCGAGGCGTTTCTGCGCGGACGCAACTCGACCGAAGCCCCCGACATCACGGCGCGCATCTGCGGCATCTGCCCGGTCGCCTACCAGATGAGCTCCGTGCACGCCATGGAGGACGCCTTCGGCGTCCGGGTGGAGGGGGCGCTGCGCGAGCTGCGCCGCCTGCTCTACTGCGGTGAGTGGATCGAGAGCCACGCCCTGCACATTTACCTGCTGCACGCGCCGGATTTCCTCGGCTACCAGGACGCCATCCGCCTGGCCAAGGACCATCCCAAGATCGTCGCGCGCGGCCTGCGCCTGAAGAAGCTCGGCAACGAGCTGATGCAGGTGCTGGGCGGGCGCGAGGTCCATCCCATCAACGTGCGGGTGGGGGGATTTTACAAGCTGCCGTCGCGGGAGGCGCTGCGGGCGCTCGTCGAGCCGCTCGAGCGGGCGCGCGACGCCGCCCTGGAAACCGTACGCTGGACCGGCAAGCTGGATTTTCCCGATTTTGAGCGCGATTACCTCTGCGTGGCACTGCGCCACCCCGGCGAGTATCCCTTCAACGAGGGCAACCTGGTTTCGACCGGCGGCCTGGACATCCCCATCCGCGCCTACCCCGACTACTTCAGCGAGGAGCACGTCGCGCGCTCCAACGCCCTGCACTCGGTGCTGAAAGGGCAGGGGCCTTATCTGGTGGGTCCGCTGGCGCGCTACAACCTGAACTTCGACCGCCTGCCGCGCGTTGCCCAGGAGGCTGCGCGGGGAGCGGGACTGGGGCCGGTGTGCGCCAATCCCTTCCAAAGCATTGTGGTGAGGAGCGTCGAGCTGCTGTTCGCCTGCGAGGAAGCGCTGCGCATTATCCGCTCCTACGAACCGCCCGAGCGCCCGGCGGTGGATTTTGAGCCGCGCGCCGACCGCGGCTTTGGCTGCACTGAGGCTCCGCGCGG
>JBJKQV010000450.1:0-10933 GCA_046704985.1 Terriglobia bacterium | reverse complement strand
CCACGCCCCCATCTGGTGGGGAGCGCTGCTGACGGTGATGGGCGCCTACTTCGTTTACCGTTACTGGCCCCGCAAAAAGACGCGGGAAGAAGACGAGAACTAAAGACTCAGGGGGAAATTCCATGTCTACGGCAAAGTTGGGAGTGATTGTCGGTAACCGGGGATTTTTTCCCGCCGCGCTGGCGCGCGAGGGGAGGGAGGAAATCCTGCGCGTGTTGAAAGCGGAAGGCTACGAGGCGGTCTGCCTGAGCGAGGAGGACAGCACGTTCGGTTCTGTCGAATCGCTCGCCGACGCGCAGAAGTGTGCGGCGCTGTTCAAGAAACATGCCGACGAGCTCGACGGCGTGCTGGTCAGCCTGCCCAACTTCGGCGACGAGCGCGGCGTGGCCAACGCCCTGCGCATGTCGGGCTTGCAAGTTCCCGTGCTGGTGCAGGCATTTCCCGACGCTCCCGACCGCATGCTGATGGGAGGCCGCCGCGACAGCTTTAGCGGCAAGATCTCGGTCTGCAACAACCTCTGGCAGTACGGCATCCGTTACTCACTCACCCGCCTGCACACCGTCGCGCCCGATTCGCAGGACTTCAGGCAAGACTTGAAGTCTTTCGCGGCCACCTGCCGGGTGGTCAAGGGTTTGAAGGGCCTGCGCGTGGGGGTGATCGGCGCGCGCCCGGCCGCCTTCAACACCGTGCGCTTTAGTGAAAAGCTTCTCGAGCACGCCGGCATCAGCGTCGAGACCCTCGACCTTTCGGAAGTGCTGGGGCGCGTGGCGCGGCTGAAAGACGATGGGGCGAATGTGAAGGCGAAGCTGGCGGGGATCAAGGATTACGCTCCCACCCAAGGCGTCCCTGCCGCGGCACTCATGAAGATGGCCAAGTTCGGGTGCGTGGTGGACGATTGGATGGCCGCGAACGCCCTCGCCGGGACCTCCATCCAGTGTTGGACCTCGTTGCAGGAATTTTTCGGCGTCGTGCCATGCACGCTGATGAGCATGATGTCTAACAACCTCCTGCCCAGTGCCTGCGAGACCGACATGACCGGCATGGTGGGCATGTACGCGCTGCAACTCGCTGCCGGCTCACCCAGCGCCATCGTGGATTGGAACAACAACTATGGCGACGACCCCGACAAGTGCGTGATCTTCCATTGTTCCAACCTTCCCAAGCACTTTTTCGAAGATTTCAAAATGGACTTCCAGGAAATCATCGCGGGTTCGGTGGGCAAGGAAAACACCTTCGGCACCGTGGTGGGGAAGCTCAAGAGCGGCCCGGTCACCTATTGCCGCGTTTCGACCGACGACCTGAAAGGCGGCATGCGCGCCTACGTCGGCGAGGGCGAAACCACCGCCGACCGCCCGAAGAGTTTCGGCGGTTATGGCGTCCTGCGCGTGCCGCAGCTTCAGGAACTCCTCCAGTACATCTGCAAGAACGGCTTCGAGCATCACGTGGCGGTAAACTTCAGCCGTTACGGCGCGGCGCTCGCCGACGCCTTGGGCAACTACAAGGGTTGGCAGGTGTACCACCACCGCCCCTGAAGTTTGGGGGAGAACCCGCGCACGCGGCGGATGCGGCGCCGAGTCGCCGGCCTTCTGGGCGAAAAAACTCCTTGACAAGCGGTCCCGGCAACATTAGTGTCCCCTCAGGTTATCAACTGTGCGTTCTATAAGCTGAACACTGCGTCGGAAGGTGAAGTCGGAGAGGCAAGCGGGGTAAGGCCTTGGTGAGTGCAAGGACTTCGAGGTCTTCTGGTTGGCCCTCGCCGGACGCTTCGCGTTTTCAATTAAGGCGCGAGGGTATCACCCCTTGTTTCTCCTGCCAGGCCCTGCACGCCGGTGAGGGTGTGTTCTGTGGCTGCCCTCCGGCAGGGTGCTCCGGTTTAAGTTGAGCAGTCATGTGGTGCCGGGATAGCGCAGTTGCACGGTTTCGTCCGGGAGGGCGGGGGCGTACCTTTTACTCGAGCCATGGCGCTCGATTTCACACGCACAACTTCATAGGTAAAGCCTTGGGGGCTGGGTGTAGGCCGAGGGCGCGGTTAGGCCCAACGAGCTGCGACACAGTCGCGAGGAGGATGTAATGCAAGCGCGCAAAGTTCTTCTTTACGGGTTATGTGGGGGACTAATTCTGCTGGGCCTGGGCGTGGGAGTGCTTCCGTTGCGAGCCCAGGTTCTGCAGGGAACCATCACCGGGCACGTGAGCGACGCCTCGGGGGCTGCGATCGCAGGAGTGGAGATCACGATCACGAACGAGCAGACGGGCGTGGCGATCAAGACCCTCAGCACGCAGGCCGGCGTCTACGTCGTTCCTGAATTGCAGGCCGGGAGCTATGCCATCGCCGCGACGAAGGCCGGTTTCAGCCGCCTCGACATTCGCGGTGTGCGCCTGCTTCCCACCGAGACGGCGCGGCAGGACTTGACCCTCGAAGTGGGAGGCGTCAGGCAGACGATCGATGTCACGGCGCGCCCCCCACTGCTGAACACGGAGAGCGCCAGCGTCACCACGCCCATCAATACCCGGCAAATTCAGGAGCTCCCGCAAGCCATCCAGGATATTGACGGCTTGCTGTTCCTGGCGGCGGGCGTCGGCCGGGCGGAATTCAACTCCGCCCCCCAGATTGCCGGCAGCACCCACTGGGGCGGCGACAATTTCACGCTCAACGGCGTGAGCGTCAATGATTCGGCGAACGGGGGCGGCTCCTATTCGTACGATCTGGGGGGCGTGAACCTTCCCGCCCTCAGCTCCCTGCAGGAAGTGCGCATCGGCGGCGTCAACATGGACGCCCGCTACGGGCGGGTGGTCAACGTCGCCATGGTGACCAAGAACGGCACCAACCAGTTTCACGGCGACCTCTATGAGTACCTGGAAAACCAACGGCTCAATGCCAGCGACTTCATCCTCAATCGCACCAACCAGACCAAACCGGATTTCAACCGCAACCAGTTCGGTGTCGACTTCGGTGGCCCGATCGTGAAGAACCGCACCTTTTTCTTTTTCGATTACAGCGCCGTGCGGCAGTCCATTCCCAAAACCCGCCAGGCCAACTTCCCGTCGCAGGCGATGCGCGGGGGTGATTTTTCGGCTATGTGCACGGGCAACGGCGGCACCTTCGACGCCAGCGGCATCTGCTCGGTGGCCAAGCAGCAGCTCTACAACCCCTTCACCGGAGCGGCCTACGCCAACAACATCATCCCGGTGGGCAACCAGCCGGGCGACGTGACGCCGCAGGCCTTAGCCATCGTCCAGTTCATGCCCGCGCTCACCGACACCTCGTCGCTGGGCTTGCCCAACGGCGGGCCCAACTACACGAGCGTCATCGCCCAGCGTATCCACGTCAACAAATTCGACGTGCGCATCGACGAGCACCTTTCCGACAAGGACCGCGTGTTCGGCGTTTACTCGTACTCGGTCGGCGACCCCTGGTTCGATCCTCCCGCCGCCGCGGTCACTTCGAACTTCGGTAGCTACGAGAACGCCGGCTACAAAACCTTTACGCTCAGCCTGACGGAGATTCACACCTTCGGTTCGCAGACCATCAACTCCTTCCGTTGGGCGTGGTTCGACCATGCCGGCATCCGCAGCGGGCAGAACTCCCAGTTCGACCCCTACGCGCTTTTCCCGCAGATGCTTTCCAGCGGCAATCGCGGCCTGCCCACGATTGCCCTCACCGGATACCAGAACATCAGCGATATCGGCCTAGCCTACTATTTCCCCGATTACGACATTGAAATCACCGACGACTTTACGCACGTGATGGGCGCCCACACGCTTCAGGCTGGCATTGATGAAACGGGCTTCAAGGTCTACGTGCCGCAGCCCAATAACCTGACCCCCCTGCCCAACTGGACTTTCGACGGCAGCTGGACGGGGGCCACGGGCTTGCCGACCATTACCAATACCCTGGGCAACGCCTTCGCCGATTTCCTGATCGGCACGGCGACCAAGGCCTCCGACGGCAGCCCGAAGACGGACAAGGTTCTCTACGACCGTGACTGGCAAGTCTATGTTCAGGACATCTGGCAGGCACGGCGCAACCTCACTTTAAATTTCGGCCTGCGCTACGTCTATCAGACGCCCTGGTCCACCCGCGACAATCAGACCAGCTACTACGACCCGGTTAACAACGCCATCGCTCTGCCGCAGAACTCCGACACCGTCACCATTCCGCCGGGTTCCGTGGCAGCGCTCTTCGGCTCACCCTATAACTACCCGTTCGAGACCACCCAGGCCGCCGGCCTACCGATCGACGGGGTCTACCCCGACAAGAACAACTTTGCCCCGCGCATCGGGGTCGCGTGGCGGCCTTTCGGAAACGGGCAGACGGTTTTGCGGGGAGGATTTGGCCTCTACTATAACTACGAGGCCTCCAACATCGGCCCCAGCCACAACCCTTTCAACATCCCCTGGGCGGCGACTTATACCTACAACTCCGGCAAGCCCAAGACCCCGACGTCGGCCTACCTTCCGGACCTGACTTTCGCTCAGGCGCTACCCACGGGCAGCACGTCGGTTTCCGGGAGCACCAGCAATCCGCAGGTGCGCTGGATGGACTCGCACTTCGTCAATCCACGCATCAAGATGTGGAACATTACCCTGGAGCGCCAGTTCGGCAATAACTGGATGGGGCGCGCCACCTACGTCGGCAACCGGACCGACCATCTGACCTTCTACAATGTGGACATGAACGTTCCGAGCGTCCAGCAGCTGGGCGTCGCCCTGCAAAAGCAACGCCCCTATCAGCCCTGGTCCCAGATTCTGACCGTCAACTCCAACAACCTTTCCAGAACTGACCAGCTCCAGTTGGAGGCTCAACACCAGTTCGCCAACGGCTTCTTTTTCCAGGCCCAGTACTCCTGGACACGCTGCCTGGACCTCGGCGATCCTACCGGCGGCCCGCCGGATCCGAGCAATCCCCAGGCCAACTACGGCAATTGCGCGTTCCTGCGGCGTCACACCTTCGCGGCCAATTACATCTACGAGCTGCCCTTCGGCCACGGGAGGCAATGGTTGCAGCGTGGCGTCCTCAGCCAGGTGTTGGGCGACTGGAACGTCTCGGGGATCACCATCTACAAGACCGGCCAGCCGTTCTCGGTGGTTTTCACAGTTCCGGCCTCACAAACCGGCTGGTGGGGCAGTATCAGCAGCGGCCAGGTGAATCGCGCGGATTTGGTTCCCGGTGTCAACCCTTACATTCAGGACCACTCGCATGAGGTGGGGGCACTGTGGATCAATCCCGCGGCCTTCGCGGCGCCCACCCCCGGCACCTGGGGAAATTCGCCGCGCAACGGCTACTTTGCTCCCGGCAACGCCAACTGGGATATCAGCCTCATGAAAGACTTCCACATGCCGTACCGGGAACAGCACCGGCTGCGCGTGCGAGCGGACTTTTTTGACGCGTTCAACCACTACAACTTCGACAACTCGCCCAACGTCGCGGTCCCGGATATTGCCAATGGGGGAACCGCCAATCCTAACCTCGGACGGATCCTCAGTGGCAACGACAGCCGCGTCATCCAGTTGTCGCTGAAATACGATTTCTGATGGCGGAATGGGGCGCCCACTCGCACACTTTGAGCGGGCGCCCCGGCGCTTCTTGAGTGTATACTTGTACCTCCCGGTGACATTTTCTGCCGGGCGGCTGCGGCGGGAACCCCGGTGGCAGGCGTCGTGGTGTACCGGAGGACTGAAAAACCCCTTGCGGAAGCGCTGACTTGCGAATTACCCAGATCGAGACTATCCCTGTTCAGGTTCCCATCCGTCCCCAGGTGATGATCCACGCGGCGCGCGGCACGCACGCCGCCTCGCCCTTTCTGCTCGTCAAGATCCACACTGACGAAGGTTTGACAGGCCTGGGCGAAGTCTCTTGCACCCCGCGTTGGAGCGGCGAAGACCACTTCAGCGCCCAACATTTCATCCAGCAGCTCCTCGCGCCGCTGATGCAGGGCGAAGACCCCACGCGCGTCGAATACCTGCGCGAGCGCATGGAGCTGGGGGTAGCGGGGAACTACTTCACCAAGGCGGCGCTGGAGATGGCGCTCTGGGACATCCTGGGGAAGTCCGTGGGCCAGCCCGTCTATCGCCTGCTGGGCGGCAAGGTGCGCGAGGAGGTGGCGACCAAGTGGTCGATCTCGGGCCTCGAGCCCGCGCGCGCCGCCGAGATTGCCTCCTACGCTGTCAGCCAGGGGTTTGGGGCCATGAAGGTGAAGGTGGGCCTCAATCCGGCTGAGGACATTGCGCGCGTCCAGGCGGTGCGCCGGGCGATCGGCGACAGTATTCGCCTGGGTATGGACGCCAACGGCGGTTGGTCGGTGCGCGACGCCTTGCACGTCATCCCGCGCGTCGCCGCGCAGAACATCTTTTTCGCCGAGCAGCCCGTGCCGCCGGACGACCTAGTGGGCATGGCGCAAGTGCGCCGCAAGGTGTCCATTCCCGTGGTGGCCGACGAAAGCGTTTACACGCCTGAGGACGCCGCGGCCCTGGTGCGCGCCGAGGCTGCCGATGTGCTTTCGGTCTACGTGGGCAAGGCGGGGGGCATCTCCCGCGCCCGGCGCGTGGTGGCGGTGGCGGAAGCCGCGGGACTCGCCTGCACGATCGGCAGCAACCTGGAGATGGGTGTGGGCAGCGCGGCGATGATTCACCTGGCCATGGCCACGCGCGGCGTACGCGCCGAAGAATTTCCCTGCGATATCATCGGGCCGCTCTACTACGAGGACGACCTGTTGGTTGAGCCGCTGCCTCTGGGCGCCGGCAAGGCCCGTCCGCACGAGCGCCCGGGGCTGGGCGTAGAGTTGGATATGCAGAAGGTCCGCCGCTACGAGGTGAAGTAAGCTCCGCTTTTCTCCTTCGCCCCGCCGGCGGCACGAGCATCGGGTTTCCACCCGGAGGTTTCCGTCATGCAGCGCACAAAACTACTTTTCATTTTTGCTGTTGCCGCCGCTCTGATGCTGGCGGGCCCGGCTCCGACCGACCCCGCGCCGACCGGCGGGTTGCCTTCCACCTGGAAGACACAGTGGATTTCCGCTCCCGGCGCCCCGCCGCGCGGAGCCTGCGTCGTGCACTTCCGCAAGACTTTTTCGCTCGCCGAGGTGCCGAAGCATTTTGTGATTATGGTGAGCGGCGACAACCGTTACGAACTCTATGTGAACGGCGTGACGGTGGCCAGTGGCCCGGCCATGGGCGATATCTTCCATTGGCGGTACGCCACACTCGACATCGCATCGCACCTGCACTCCGGCGAGAACGTGCTAGCCGCCCAAATATGGAACTTCGGCGAGCTGGCCCCCGTGCGGCAGATCTCCAACCGGACGGGCTTTTTCCTGCGCGGGGTGACCAGCTCGGCGGTGGACACCGACGCCTCCTGGAAGTGCCGGCTCGATGCAGGGTGGACGTTCCTGCCCGTGGACCGCAGCAAGATTGACGACTACTACGCCGCCGGCCCGGCTGAGCGGCTGAAAGCGGCCGACTATCTCTGGGGTTGGCAGAAGGAGGGCTTTGACGACTCCTCCTGGGACTCGGCCGTCGACCTGGGCTCGGCGCGGCCGCGCGGCACCATCGACACCCACTCGCGCTGGATGCTCGTGCCCCGCAACATTCCCATGATGGAACTCAAGCCCCAGCGCCTGGCGCGCGTGGTGCGCTCCGAGGGCGTGGAGGTCCCGGCGGATTTTGTCGCCGGCAAATCGCCGGTCTCCATCCCTCCCCACTCGCAGGCCAAGATTCTGTTCGATCAGGGCGAGGAAACCACCGGCTACCCGGAACTGGAAGTAAGCGGCGGGCAGGGCGCGAAGGTGACGATGATTTACGCCGAGGCCCTCTACCGCGACGACCACAAGGGCAACCGCAACGTGACGGCGGGGAAGCACATTCGCGGCGTGGAAGATTATTTCGTTCCCGACGGCGCCGCGCACCGGACCTTCCGCCCCTTGCAATGGCGCACCTGGCGCTACCTTCAGGTGGAAGTTACGACGGGCGCCGAGCCGCTGCGTCTGGATGACTTGCGCTCCGAGTTTACCGCCTACCCCTTTACCTTACGCGCCACCTTTGAGAGCGGTGACCCGGTGCTGCAAAAAATCTGGCAGGTCGGCTGGCGCACCGCGCGCCTCTGCGCGCACTCTACCTACATGGATTGCCCGTACTACGAGCGCCTTCAGTACGTCGGCGACACGCGCCTGCAGGCGCTGATTTCCTTCTACGACGCGGGTGACGACCGCCTGGCCAAGAACGCCATCGAAACCATCAACGAGTCGCGCATGCCCGAAGGACTGACGCTCAGCCGTTACCCCTCGGAGCTCGCGCAGGTTATTCCGCCCTTCTCGCTTTACTGGGTCAGCATGATGCGCGACCTCTGGTGGTATGAGGGCGCGACCAATTTCCTCAAGCCCTATCTGCCCGGCGAGCGTGGCGTGCTGAATTGGTACGAGCGCCGGCTGCTGCCCAACGGCCTGCTGGGACGAATGGATTGGTGGGAATTCGTCGACTGGACGCAAGGCTTCCGCAACGGCGTGCCGCCTCAGGAGGCCAACGGCCAGTCCGCGGTCCTCAGTCTGCAACTGGCCGACGCGCTCCACAACGCCGCCGACCTGGAAGCGGCGCTGGGAAGCAAGACCATCGCCGCGCACGACCGGGCGCTCGCGGCGCGCATCGCCCGCGCCGTGTATGCCCATTGCTGGGACCAGGCGAGAGGCCTGCTGGCCGATACACCGGCGCGCAAGCATTTCAGCCAGCACGCCAACATCCTGGGCGTGCTGACCGGTGCCATCCCCGCCGCGCAACAGAAGGCGGTGGTCGAGAAGCTGCTCACCGACGAGTCGCTTTCTCAGTGCTCCTACTATTTCCGTTTTTATCTTTTCCGCGCCATGAGCCAGGTTGGCCTGGCGGACGAATACCTCGCACAGCTCGGCCCGTGGAAGGGAATGCTCAAGCTCGGCCTCACCACTTGGGCGGAGAAGCCCGAACCTACCCGCTCCGATTGCCATGCCTGGAGCGCCCACCCCAACTTCGATCTTCTGGCCACCGTGGCGGGCATCGAACCCGCCGCGCCGGGATTCACCCGTGTGACGATTGCGCCCCACCTGGGACCGCTCCAGCACCTGCGCGCCTCCATGCCTTCGCCGCAAGGCGAAATCGCCGTGAGCTACCGGCTCACGGGCGGTCACCTGAGCGCCGAAATTACTCTGCCCAAGGGTGTGACCGGCAGCTTCGTCTGGCAGGGGCGCAAAGAGGTACTGCACGGCGGGCAACAGCAGATTTCGATGTAAAAGGATTTATCACAGAGGACAGGGAGGGGAGAGGATAGGCGAGTTCGCCTTTGCTTCCTCTCCGCGCCCCCTGTGCTTTTTGTGTTGAGGTCTTCTTGCGCCTAGCGGACCTCGGGGATCCCTAAGTCCTTGCTTCCCAGCGGCGCCATCTTGATCTGCGGCGCCAGTCGATCGAGCAAGTCGAGAGCGATGCGAGCCCGGCGCACGCGCTCGCGCGCCAGGCTCATGGCGGTCGCTTCCAGGTGCGTGCCCGAGGGATAGATGTCGGGCGCGTTGCGCAGGCCGAATTTGAGGTAAATCGGCGCCGCCACCGAGATGATCTGCGGCATTTCGTAATAGCGGATGAAGCCCCCAAAATTGTCGGGAACCTCGATATAGGTGTCGATGGGAACGTTCACCGCCTGGCGGATGGAGCCGATCTGCGCCGGGCTGAGGTCGGTGGGGATGTTGAGCGTCGAAACGCCGGCCTTTTCGAACAGGCGCGCCGTCGCCGGATTGGCGGCAGCCAGCGACACGGAGCTCTTCATCACCAGGTTCTTCGGCAGCTCGCCCTTCTTCTTCATTTCGTTCAGCACCCAGATCAGGCCCAGGTCGGCGGGCAGCACGCTACGGATGCCCAGCTCGCAGGCGCGCCGCACGTCTTCGACGGCGTAAGCGAGCTGGTCGGCGCCGCGGTGCTGGAGTCCGATCACCTTCCCGGCAGAGGTGAGCGTCTCCGCGCCGGTTTCAAAAGTTGCGCGCGGGCCCACGAACAGGCACACCTCGATGCGCTCGTCCGCCCCCATGCGCGCCATTTCGCGGATCTCCGCCGAGGTGAGCAGCATGGCGCCGCTCCCCTGGCTGATGCGGTGTACCGGAACCTTGTATTCCTCTGCCGTCTCCAGAACCTGCCGGAAGGCGCGCGGACCCTCCACGCTAGGAATTTCGATGCGAAACTGCCCGCCCGCCGGAAAGCGCCTGGCACTGGGCTTGAGGGCGTGATTGTCCTGCGAGGGAAGTCCCAACTTGGCGAGGAATTGCCTGGTTTTTCTCATCTCTGGCTCCCGTGATTTAAGCTGAGCGCGCCGGCTGGCAGCGCCACGCGAATTTAATGCCCGGCAAGATGCCGGCGAACTTCGAAAATGAACTGGTCGACGTCATCCGGGGTGAGGATGTACCTGCACCACCGTTTTCCCTGTACGCGGATGAAAACCGCCGGCCCCCAGGGCCGGTTGGCGCAGCGTTTGATGCCGAAACCTCGAAACGGACCCCAAAGCTCGTGTGTCGTCGCCGGGCGGACTTCCACGATCTGCGCGTAAGGCAGCCGGCAAACCGCGAGGCTGTCGAATAGCAGGATCTCAACCTGCTCCTCCCCGAGCCGGTAGCCGAGCACCATGCGCAGCAGAATCAACCAGGCGGCCAGCGCAGCGACACACACCAGAATGGGTTGAGGAATGCTCATGGCCCTCCTGGCGCAGCCGCCGGGCGGATTGCCGCGCGGTTACGCGTACTTCATGTAGACGGTGCGCGTCTCGGTATAGAAATCGAGCGCCGCCGGGCCCTGCTCGCGCATCCCGAAGCTCGACTCGCGCGTGCCGCCAAAGGGCAGTTGATATTCTACTCCCGCCGTGGGCAGGTTGATGGTGATCAGTCCCGCCTCAATGCCGTTGATGAATTGGTGGACGCGTCCCAGGTCGCGTGAAACC
>JBJKQV010000449.1:0-7937 GCA_046704985.1 Terriglobia bacterium | reverse complement strand
TGCGGGGGCTTGGAAACGCGCAGCGTGAATCGTGAAGGGATATTGCTAATGAATCCTCGGCGCGCAAGCGCGGCGGCGCAAAGCCGGCGCTAGCGGAGCACCGGAACCTCCACCGGGCCGGCGGCGGCATCGCCGCCGAGAAGTTCAAGGACGAGGCGCGCCACGGTTTCGAGCTTGACCCACTGGGAAACGTCCGCCTGGGGCATGGCGCGGCGGTTGGCGGGAGTGTCCATGGTGCCGGGCAGGATGCAGCGCACGCGGACGTCGTACTCCTTCAATTCGTCGGCGAGAATCTGCGAAAGTTGGCGCACCGCGCCCTTGGAGACGGCGTAAGCGGCCACGCCCGCGCCGCCGCCGTGCAGGATGGCGCCCGTCGAGACGGTGACGATGCGCCCGAAGTTCTGCCGGATCATCACTGGCACTGTGGCGCGCAGCGTGAAAAGCAGCGAGTGGAAATTCAGATCCATCATGTGGCGCCAGACGCGGTCGTCGGTTTCCCAGCTTCGCCCCGCGGCGAACCCGCCCGCCACCGCCACCAGATAGTCGAGGCGTCCCCAGCGCGCGACGATTTCCTGCGCGCCGCGCCCGAGGTCGGCGGCGGAAGTCACGTCCAGCTTCAGGCCCAGCAGCGAGTCGGCGTCGGCACGCGCGCGCAGCGCGTCCCACTCCTTCTCGATGCGGTAAGTCACCGCCACGCGCGCCCCGGCGGCGGCGAGCTCCAGCGCCACGGCGCCCCCCAGCGCGCCCGTCCCTCCCGTCACCCACGCCACGCGGTTCTGCATGTTTGGTTGCTGTTGGGCCATGGATTTGTTCCTCCCTCCTTATGTTGCCTGCAAGGCGGCGCTGAGGACAGCGCCGCTACAGCTGCTGCCCGAAAGGGCAGCGTTACGGCCGCTCGGCGAGGGCGGCGCGGAGCGCTTCCTCGACGGTAGAATAGCGGAAGCGGAAGCCGCTCGACTCCGCCGCGCGCGGCAGCAAGCGCCGCGAGGCCACCAGGGCGCCGGCGATTTCTCCAAACATCAAGCGCAGCGCGAACCCGGGCACGGGAAAAATCGCCGGGCGATGCAGCGCCGCCGCCAGAGCACGCGTAAAGCGCCGGTTAGTGACCGGCGCGGGGCCCACGGCGTTGACCGCGCCAGCCAAACCCTGGCAGCGCGCGGCGTGCAGGAACAGGCTCACCAAATCGTCGAGGTGAATCCACGGCACCCAATACCCGCCGCCCGCCAGCGGCCCGCCCAAGCCCAGCTTGAAAATCGGCGCCATGCGCGCCAGCGCCCCGCCCGCGCCCAGCACCAGCCCGGTGCGAAGGGTAACGACGCGCACGCCCAGCGACTGGGCGCGCAGCGCCTCCGCCTCCCAAGCCTGGCAGACCTCGGCGAGAAAGCCGCTGCCTGCCGGCGACGACTCGTCGAGGACGGCGTCCCCGCCCGGAGCGTAGTAATCCACCCCGGAAGCCGCAACCAGCACGCGCGGCCGCTCCGGCGAAGCTTCGAGCGCCGCCACCAGGTTGCGGGTGCTCGCGACGCGGCTCGAGCGGATGCGCGCTTTGCGCGCCGCCGTCCAGCGCCCGGCCGCCACCGGCTCGCCGGCCAGGTGGAAAACCGCTTCCACGCCACGCAGCGCCTCGGCGGGGGGAGGCGCCGTTTCCGGCTCCCAGGCGCAGGCTTCCACGTCGCCCAGCAATTCGCGCGCGCGCCCCGGCCGGCGGCTCAAGACCACCGGCCGTTCCAGGCTCGCGGCCAATCTTCTTCCGATGAATCCCGTGGCCCCGGTAATCAGCGCCCGCATGGAAATCGGCCTTGGCTTGAATTCGTTGGCTTCCCGACCACTCTACCCGCGCGGGCGGGGCAAGTAAAGCCCTCGAAAAAAGTCCAAGAGTTTAGATAAAGGTTCAGAATCCCCGGCGTCTTTGCCCTCTACGCCCCACTAAGTCCCACTGAATTAGTAATTTAAGGGCAATGAATTCACGGCGCCACGCTGTTTATCCTTCAGCGTCTACACCATAACCTTTAATCCGACGAGCCTTGCCGGGAGTTGTATAATAGATACTCGTATGCGGACAAGTGTAAGGGTCTTTCTTTCGCTGCTTGCGGCAGTGGTGGTTATTGCCTACGTCTTCGCCCTCTATGACGTGCGGGCGGGCAAAGCCAACCTGCGCGGGGAGATGGAAAGGCGGGCTCAAATCCTGGCAGAGAGCATGGAGCAGAGCGTGCAGGCGCGCCTGGAGAGCGGCTCGCGCGCCGACCTGCAGCGCAGCGTGGAGCGCTTTTCCAAGTGGCTGCCCGGTGTGGCCGTGTACGACGCTCAGGGGAAGGTTCTGGCGATTACTCCCACCCTGGCGGCGCAGCTCAAGGAAACTCCCGTCCTGGTCGGCCAGGTGCTTCTGCAAAACGCCGGGCGCGGAACCTTCCTGACCCTCAACGGCGTCCCCATGTACGTTTACGTGCTGCCCTTGCACCAGAACGGGGCGGTGGTGGGGGCGCTGACGGTTTTCCACAACGCCAGCTCCATCGAGGCGCAAGGCGCCGAACTGTGGCGGCAAACCTTCCTGCGCCTGTTGGTGGAGATGCTGTTCATCCTGCTGGTGGCCTACGTCATCGTGCGCTGGAACTTCCGCGCCCCCATCGCGCGCACGGCGCAGTGGCTGCGGCAGCTGCGCACCGGGGTGGTGGAGGGCAGCCCTCCCGCCATGCCCCAGGAGGATTTCTTCAAGCCCCTGGCGCAGGAAGTGACGCACATCGTCAAGAGCCTGGAAGCGGCGCGGGCGGCGGCGGAAGA
Source organism: Terriglobia bacterium (assembly GCA_046704985.1). Classification (GTDB taxonomy): domain Bacteria; phylum Acidobacteriota; class Terriglobia; order UBA7540; family UBA7540; genus JBJKQV01. The sequence continues at coordinate 5,159 of JBJKQV010000449.1, read as the reverse complement.
AGAGGCGCGCCTGCGCGAGGCGGCCGAGTCGCTTTGGACCCCGGAGCGCCTGCGCATTCACGTGCGCAGCCGCCTGCAGGACAATCCTCTCTTCGTGGTCTCCAACCGCGAGCCTTACGTGCACGTGCGCAGCGGCAAGGAAGTGAAGGTCATGGTGCCGGCCTCGGGCCTGGTGACTTCGCTCGAGCCCGTGTTGCGCGCCTGCGACGGCACCTGGGTGGCGCACGGGGGCGGCGACGCCGACCACGAAACCGTGGACTCCCACGACCGCCTACGCGTGCCCCCCGAAGACCCTCACTACACCCTGCGCCGCCTCTGGCTGAGCAAGGAAGAGGAAGAGGGCTATTACTTCGGCTTTGCCAACGAAGGCCTCTGGCCGCTCTGCCACATCGCCCACGCGCGGCCCACTTTCCGCGCCTCCGACTGGGAGTTTTACCGCTCCGTGAACGCCAAGTTCGCGGCGGTGGTGCTGGAAGAGATGGAGGGCTCCGAGCACCCCGCGGTGCTGGTGCAGGACTACCACTTCGCGTTGCTGCCGCGCTTGATCAAGGAAGAGCGCCCCGACGCCCGGGTGGCCATCTTCTGGCACATCCCCTGGCCCAACCCCCAGGCTTTCGGCATCTGCCCCTGGCAGCGCGAGCTGCTCGACGGGTTGCTGGGCGCCGACCTGGTGGGCTTCCACATCCAGTCGCACTGCAACCACTTTCTGGAATCGGTCGACCAGGCGCTCGAGTCGCGCATCGATTGGGAGCGCTTCGCGGTGAACCGGCGCGGCCACTTCACCCTCGTCCGCCCCTTCCCCATCAGCGTGGCGGTGCCGGAGACGGTGCAGGACGAGGAGCGGCCGGGGTCGGTCTACCTGGAGCGCGCGGCGCTGTTCAAGAGCCTGGGCGTGCAGGCCACCTTCATGGGCGTGGGCGTGGACCGGGTGGATTACACCAAGGGCATCCTGGAGCGCTTCCACGGCGTAGAGCGCTTCCTGGAGAAATACACCTCCTTCCAGGGGCAGTTCACCCTGGTGCAGATCGGCGCGCCCAGCCGCACCCACATCAAGCGCTATCACGACCTGATCAGCGAGGTGGAACTGGAGGCGGAGCGCATCAACTGGCGCTTCCAGAGCGGTTCCTGGAAACCCATCGTCTATCTTAACCGCCACCACACCCACCAGGAGATTGACCAGTATTACCGCGCCGCGGACGTTTGCCTGGTGACGGCGCTGCACGACGGCATGAACCTGGTGGCGAAGGAGTTCATCGCCTCGCGCGACGACGAGCAGGGAGCGCTGATTCTCAGCCGCTTCACCGGCGCGTCGCGCGAGCTGCGCGACGCCGTGATCGTCAACCCCTACGACACCGAGCAGCTTGCCGAGGCCCTGCGCGTGGCCCTGGAAATGGACCCCGACGACCGCCGCGCGCGCATGCGCCGCATGCGCAAGGTGGTCAAGGACCACAACATTTACCGTTGGGCGGCGAATCTGATCACCGAGCTTTCGGAAATCCGCATCGAAAGCCGCCGGCGCCTTCTCCCCCGCTGAGCCGTCCGCGGGGGTGACGGGGGCGCCATCCCTGGGCAGGTTCAAATATGGCCAAACCGCGCCCGCCGGCGGGCGGGCCCATGCGAGGGCGTCGACAGCTCCGCCGTGCGCGCGGCGGGCACTTGTTCCGGCACTGGAAGTCCTGGCGGCGGCGCCTGCGCCGCGCTCCCCACCTGGCACTCTTCCTCGATTTCGACGGCACCCTGGCGCCCATCGTTCACGACCCCGACGAGGTGCAAGTCCCCGAATCCACCCTGCGCTCGCTGCGCCGCCTGGCGCTCAAACCCCGCCTCACCCTGGCGGTGGTGAGCGGGCGGAGGGCCGCCGACGTGCGCCAGTACGTCCGCATCCCGCGCGTGCGCTACATGGGGCTGCACGGCTGGGAGCGCGGCGGGCGGAGGTTGAAGCAAAGTCCTCCGCTCATCCGAGGCCTGAAGCGCCGCCTGCGCCGCCTCGCCCAGCTGGAGGGCATTTGGGTGGAAGACAAAGTCCTCAGTCTTGTCGTACACTACCGGCGCGCGCCGCAGGAGGCGGTGCGCCTGGCGCGCACCCTGCTGCGCCAGGCCGTGGCCCCGGCCGGCTCGCGCGTGCGCGTGATGCAAGGCAAGAAGGTCTGGGAAATCCTGCCGCGGGAAGTGAAGGGCAAAGGAGCCGCGGTACGCGCCCTGTTGGCCCGCCTGCCCGAAGGAACTCTGGCGATGTATCTCGGCGACGACACCACCGACGAGTCGGCCTTTGCGGCCCTCCCCGAGGGGCTGACCGTGCGCGTGGGCCTGCCGCGCCGCACTCAAGCCCGCCACGAGTTGCGCAACCCGCGGGAGGTGGGAGAATTCCTGAATCGCCTGGAGGACGCCCTGGCATGAAACGCGCCGAGCATTCCTTCCAATTCGTCACCGCGTCCTACCTGACCTCGGTCGGCGACCGCAAGGTCATCACGCTCGCCGGCCTGCGCGACGGCCTGGCCGCTTGCAGCGACGCCTCCATCTTCTTCCACACCTTCCAGAGCCTGGGCCGCCACCACTTCCTTACCGAGGGCTTTTCCAACGACTTCGCGCAGTGGGTGCAGGCGGGCTGCAACCAGCCCCAGCTGGCGGAAGAGATGGTGGCGCTGGATATCCGCGACTACCTGCACCTCAGCGACCTGCGCCACGACCTCCGCCAGCTGGTGGAGGACTTCTGCGCCGCCAACCCCCACGCCGCCGAGCAGGGCTGCTTCGAGCCTTTCTACTTCTGCGAAAGCATCGAGGTCACGGTGTCGCTGGGCGTCGAGGCGTGGACGCTTGAGGAATTCCGCCGCGGCCTGGAGCAGATGAGCCACGCCTCGCTGCACTACCATTTTCTGGCCTCGCGCCTGCGCCTGCACCTGCGCACCAACGATTTTTCCTACTGGTTTGACACCGGGCTGGGCTTGCCCGAGCTGGCCGAGAAGACCAACCGCATCGACGCCTACACCAACACCCTGGAAAGCGCCCGCGCGCGCATGCTGGCGCTGGTGGATGAGGAGCTGGCCCGATGAACGAACGCGCCGCCCCACCTCCCCTCAGCCACCTGGACGATTACGCGCGCGTCGTGGGAGCGACGGAAATCTCCGAGCTGCGCGCCCTCGCCTCCTCCCTGCAGGGACGCTCCGTGCAGATGGTCAACTCCACCTCGGTGGGCGGCGGAGTGGCCGAAATCCTCAACCGCCTGGTGCCGCTGCTGCAGGAGCTGGGCCTGGCGGTGCGCTGGGACGTGGTCACGGGCGGCAACGATTTCTTCGAGGTCACCAAGGCCTTCCACAACGCCTTGCACGGCAGCCCCTACAAGGCCCACCCGCACGGCTTCGACATCTTCCTCGCCTACAACCAGCAGAACCTGGCGCGCATGAATTTCGACGCGGAATTCACCGTCATCCACGACCCGCAGCCTTTGCCCCTCATCAAGGCGCGGCGCGATTCCTTCGGCCACTGGGTCTGGCGCTGCCACATCGACCTCTCGCACCCCAACCGCGAAGTCTGGGATTTTCTCGCGCCCTTCGTGCAGCGCTACGACGGCACCATCTATTCCTCGCCCCAGATCACCCGCCAACTTAACATGCCCCACTTCCACTTCAACCCATCGCTAGCCCCGCACTCGCAAAAGAACGAGGAGCTTTCGGGGGAGGTGCAGCGGCAGATTCTGGAGCGCTTCGCGATCGACCCCGCGCGCCCCATCCTTACCCAGGTCTCGCGCTTCGACCGCTTGAAGGATCCGGTGGGCGTCATTCGCGCCTACCGCAGCGTGAAGCGTTATTTCGACTGCCAGCTCGTGCTGGCGGGCGGCGGCGCCACCGACGACCCGGAAGGCGGCGCGGTGCTGGAAGAAGTCCGGCAGGCCGCTCAGGCCGACCCCGACATCCACATCCTGGAGCTGCCGCCCTGGAGCGCTATGGAAATCAACGCCCTGCAGCGCGCCTCCACCATCGTCATCCAGAAGAGCCTGCGCGAGGGCTTTGGGCTCACGGTCACCGAAGCGCTGTGGAAGAAGAAACCCGTGGTCGCCTCCGCCGTGGGCGGCATCCCCGCCCAGGTGATCCACAAGCACACCGGCATGCTCGCCCACTCGGTGGAAGGCACCGCCTACCAGATTCGCTACCTGCTCTCCAACCCCGACGTCGCCCAGAAGCTCGGCGAGCTGGGGCACGAGCACGTGCGCGAGAATTTCCTGATTACCAGCAACCTGCGCCGCTACATGACGCTTTTCCTCCACCTGGCGGGTCACTCTTGAGGCCGCAAAAACCCGGAACCCCGCCGCCCGCCGGCGCATCTATCCTGTAGGGCATTCTAAGCTCAAGTTCCCGGGAGGCCGTATGACCGCCGAACCCTCCAATGACCGCAAAGGCATCGTCGTCATCTCGGCCCTGGCCGGGCTGATCGGAGGGCTCTGCTGCCTCACGCCCGTGGTCCTGGTGCTGCTGGGCCTGGCGAGCGTTTCGGTGGCCGCGAGCCTGGGCAACGTCCTCTACGGCGACTACGCCTGGTGGTTCCGCAGCGCCGCGCTGCTCTTCCTCGCCCTGGCGCTGTTCGTCTACTTCCGCAAAAAAGGCATCTGCACGCTCGACGAAGCGCGCCGCCAGCGCAACCGCATCATCAACACCTCCCTCGTCGTCCTCATCTTCGCGGCGGGTATCTACATTTTCTGGACCTACGTGGCGCTGCAATACTCCGGCATCGCCGTCGGCCTGCCCTGGGCGCAGTACGACGAAAGCTGGGCCATCCCCGCTTCCGCCATCGTCCTCGGCGCCGCCTTGCTGCTCTACTTCGCCCTCTTCCGCCGCCGCCGCCGCGCCGCCGCGGCGGCTGAAAGGGCCGCGCGCATTTCCTCCCCCGGCCAGCCTGCAAATTAACCCCAGCGCGTCACGTTCAGCGCCCACGCGAAGGGCGCGACGGACGACCGCCACGCGCCTCTGGCATTCGGGGGCGTTTGCGGTTAGGATAAACAATTTCCACCTGATTGTTCGCCCGAGGTGAGGGAGCACTGTGGCTGGAGGTCCGGTAAACGTGTTGTCGGAGCTGCTGGCGGCGCGCCGCCGGCGGGTGGAGGAGCTGCGCGCCCAGGTGCCCGAGGAGCGCCTGCGCGCCTCCGCGGAGGCGCGCGCCGGGCGGCG
>JBJKQV010000448.1:0-3790 GCA_046704985.1 Terriglobia bacterium | reverse complement strand
AATCCAAGCTGCCGCTCGACAAAGTGGCCGTGGTCTCAGGTATCGGGTGCACCGGGCGCGTGGCGGGATACATGCAGATGGACTCCTTCCACACCACCCACGGGCGCGCCATTCCTTTTGCCACGGGATTGAAGCTAGCCAAGCCGGAAATGACCGTGGTGGTTTACAGCGGAGACGGCGACCTGATCGCCATCGGCGGCAACCACTTCATCCACGCGGCACGCCGCAACGCCGACCTGAAGGTGGTGTGCGTCAACAATTTCATCTACGGCATGACCGGCGGACAGGTGGCACCCACCACCCCGCTGGGCGCCACGGCCACTACTTCGCCCTACGGCTGCTTCGAGCAGCCCTTCAACCTGCCCTACCTGGCGGAATCTTCGGGGGCAGTCTACGTGGCGCGCTGGACGGCCTATCACGTCCGCTACATTGCCCACTCCATGGCGGAGATGTTCAAGAAGAAGGGATTTTGCTTTATCGAAATCCTGGCGCCCTGCCCCACTCTCTACCTGCGCCGCAACAAGCTCGGCGACGGGCTGGACACCATGACCTACTACAAGGAGCACAGCGTCATCAAGAACGGCGCCAGCACCCGCGACTTGAGCCTGGACTTCCAATCGGAGATTACGGTGGGCAAGTTCGTGGACATCGAGCGCCCGCCGTTGCAGGAGACGATGGACGCGCGCTACCGCCAGAGGCTGGGAGAAGAATACCTGGGCTGGGGAGGCGGACGATGAAGAACTGGGAGATTCGCGTAGCGGGTTTCGGCGGCCAGGGAGTGATTCTGGCCGGCATGGTCATCGGCCGCGCCGGCACCATCTACGACAACAAGCACGTCACCCTCACCCAAAGCTTCGGACCCGAGGCGCGCGGCAGCGCTTGCAGCGTGCAGTTGATCCTCTCGCCCGAGCCGATCCTTTACCCTTACCTGAACGAGGCCGACCTGCTGGTGGCCATGTCGCAGGAAGCCTACATGCGCTTCATTCCCACGCTCAAACCCGGCGGCTTCCTTCTCTATGAGGAAGACCTGGTAGAGCTCGACGAGCGCGCCCAGGGCATGCAAGCCTTCGGCATCCCCGCCACGCGCTTTGCCGAAGAGCTGGGCCGCCGCCTGGTCCTCAACATGGTCCTGGTCGGTTTCCTCACCGGCGTTACCGAGATCGTTTCGGCCGACGCGGCGCGCAAGTCAGTGGCCGATTCGGTCCCCAAAGGCACCGTGGATCTCAACACCGCCGCCTTCAACAAGGGGCTCGAGTACGGACTCGCCCAACGCGCCGCCGGTCCCCAGGCGAAATCGCTCTCCTTGCCCAGCGCCTCTTGAATCTTGTGGCGGCGAGTCCTCGCCGCTGCCGTAGGCTTTCCCTCCCTGCGGCGCCGAGAATTCGCCTCTGGCAAGCAGACAGCGCCGCCACCCTAAAGCCCATCCAGCCAATGCCACAACGCCTCCGGTACTGGAGCGATATTGACAGTCGGAGAGGGCGCGTAATAATCTGGCTGTAGTGCCTGGGGATCCGGGCAACGAAGGGCGCTGAATCGCAAATCAGGATCGGGGACTGCGAGCCGCAGGGCGCATGCGCCGCAGCGGTTCCTGTGCGGCTGTGGGGATTGGCCGCCGCCGGTGCAACCGCGGCAGTCGTGAGGAGAAATGAGCTTGATGAGCCTGTTCCGCCGTATCAATCGCAAGCACTGGTTTCTGTGCAGCCACTGCCTGCTCGCCACCGAGCAGGACACCCTGCGGTCGGTTTTCTACTACGACGGCCCGGGAGAGGATTTTCTTGGCCGCACACTCACCCGCTGCCCGCGCTGCTTGACCACCGACACGCGCTCCTTCGAAGAAATCCAGAGAGAAGGCTCGGGGGCGGCGCTTTGGGGCCTGGAGCGCATCGTTAAGCAATACCCGCGCCGGCGTTTCGTCGTCAAGCCTGCCCAAAGCCCTTCCGTCCAATAGCGCACCCACCGGTGCAAGGCCGCAAGCCTGGCTGGGGCGCTTGTGCCGAACTCAGCCGAGGCGCTCAAGAAGCGCGGCGCGGACCTGTTCGCAGCGCGCGGCGTCGAGAGGCTGGCCCGCCGCGCTGAGATAGAAAACGTCGATGGCTTTCTGCCCTTCCGTATCCACCAGCGCCAGTTCCAGATTCAGGTCGAGTGCCGCGAGCGCGGAGCTGACCTGATAGAGCAAGCCCGGGCGGTCCCGGGTGATCAGTTCCATCACCGTGCTGCGGTGGGTGCGCGAAGGGTCGGCGGGCGGCTCGAAGCGCACTTGGGTCGGCACGCGCACTTTGGCGCGCCGCGCCGGCGGCCCTGTCCGCCGCCCCTTCAGAAGCTCTTCGACGCTTGCCGTGCCGCGCAGCACCGCCTGCACGCTTTCCAGCAGCCGGCCGCGCTCCGAAGGGTTAAGCGCCAGGGTGCGGTGCAGGTCCGCAAAGCGCAGTGTATCGAAGACCACACCGCCGCGGTTCCCGAAGGCTTCCGCTTTCAGGATGTTCATGCCCCAGGCCGCCAGGGTTCCGGTGAGCGCGGCGAATAGCCCCCGCCGGTCGCGCGCCACCACCGCCAGCTCGTAGGAAGGCCCGCGCTCGCGCAGCTTCAGTTGCACGGGAAAGCGCTCGAGCTCCCGCGCCATGCGGAAGTGCGCGGCAATTTCTTCCAGCGTGTGCGCGTAGAGGTAACGGCGCGGAAAACCCCTGGAGAAAAGCCCGCACCCGCCGCTCCGGCACTTTAAGCAGCGCCCCCAAGCGCGCCGTCGGAGCGTCTTCTTCCCTGCCCGCCTCCAGTCGTTCCTCCTCCAGGCTGCGCATCAGGTAATTGCTGGTCGAGGCGTAGAGCTGCCAGAGCAGCTCCTGCTTCCAGGGCGTCAGCGCCTGGGGGTTGACGGAGCCGACGTCGGCGTAGGTCACCAGGCACAGCATCTTCAGCCGCTCGGGCGTGCCCATGCGCCGCGCGAAGGCGCGCACGGTTTCGGGGTCGAAGATGTCGCGGCGCAGCACCACCGCGGACATCTCCAGGTGATGCTCCACCAGAAAGAGCAGCGCCGCGCGCTCCGGCTCTTCCAGCCCCAGCCGCTCCGCGGCGCGCCGGGCGGCCGCGACGCTGCCGCGCACGTGGTCTTTCGGGTCGAGGCCCTTGCCAACGTCGTGCAGCAGCAGGGCAAGAAAAAGAACCTCCGGCTGCGCGACTTCGTCCAGAATCTCTGCGAACTTCACCTCCCACCCTGGCGGCCCGGAGGCGCCGCGTGCAGGGCGCAGGCGGTGGAGGTTCTCGATGGCCAGAAAGGAATGTTCATCCACCGTGTAGCGGTGATAGTAATCGCGCACCACGAAGGAATCGATGGCGCCGAACTCGGGCAAAATCGACTCCAGCACTCCCAGGCGGTGCATGTCGCGCAGGGCGGAGGCGGCGAAGGGCGCCTTGAGCAGGCGGCGCAAGTCGGGCCAGAGTGCCGCGCCCGCCAGACGCGGGGCCAGGGCGGGCAGGGCGCGCCGCACCCAGCGCTCCGCTTCTTCGCTCAGCTCCAATCCGTGGCGCGCCGCAAACTCGAACAGGCTCATCAGCACCGCCGGGTCTTCCACACCTTCGGCGGGCAGGCGGGGAAAGATCCGCCCGCGCACCACGGAAAACTCCGGTGTCGAGGGGCGCGAGCGCCAATCCTGCAAGAGTCCGTAGAGCGAGGCGCGGGGCGGCGCTGCCGCTTCCAATCGTCGGCGGCAGATCCGGTCGAGCACGCGCGCGTGGCGGAAATAGCGCCGCATCCAGGCGGCCGGAGCGAGCGGCACACCCGCGGCGACGCCCAGGC
>JBJKQV010000447.1:0-17418 GCA_046704985.1 Terriglobia bacterium | reverse complement strand
CCGCCGCGTCCTCCCGGCGACCCGCAGGCGATCGACGAGTCGACCGACACCTACGACACCATCTCCTGGCTGCTCCGCCACGTTCCCCACAACAACGGGCGGGTGGGAATGCTGGGCATCTCCTACGGCGGCTGGCTGACCACCATGGCGCTGCTTGACCCGCACCCGGCGCTCAAGGCAGTTTCCGAGCAGGCCTCGCCCGCCGATATGTTTCTGGGCGACGACTTCCATCACAACGGCGCTTTCCGGCTCAGCTACGGGTTTGAGTACGCCGCCCTGATGGAGACCTCCAAGACCAATTTCCATTTTGCCTTCAGCCGCCACGATACCTACGAGTGGTACCTACTCGACCTGGGGCCGCTGTCCAACGCCAATGCCAAATACTTCCACGGCTCGCTGCCCACTTGGGACGATTTCGTCGCGCATCCCAACTACGACGCTTTCTGGCAGCACCAGGCGTTGGCGCCTTATCTCGAGCGCCTGAAGGCCGTCACCGTGCCCGATTTGAACGTCGCCGGTTGGTGGGACCAGGAAGATTTCTACGGGCCGGTGAAGATTTACGAGACCCTGGAAAAGAAGGACTCTCACCACCTCAACAACATCATCGTGGGCCCCTGGAACCACGGCGGGTGGGCGCGCGGCACCGGGCGCACGCTGGGCCCGCTCGATTTCGGCAGCGACACCAGCCGCTACTTCCGCGAAAAGGTCCAGGCGGCGTGGTTTGCGTACTGGCTCAAGGACCAGGGGCGGCCGCCCTTTCCGGAAGCGCGCGTCTTCGTGACCGGCGCCGACCGCTGGGAGGATTTTGACCACTGGCCGCCGCAAAGCGGCGTGACGGCGCGCAAGCTCTACCTGCACAGCGGCCACGGACTCTCCTTTGAGCCTCCGTCGGCGAAGCCCCCGGCACAGGAAAAGGAGCAGTTCGACAGCTACGTGTCCGACCCCGCCAATCCCGTCCCTTACCGCCACCGGCCCATCAGCCCCACCTATCCGGGGCCGGGCTGGCCCACCTGGCTGCTCCAGGACCAGCGATTTGTGGAGTTCCGGCCCGATACCCTGATGTGGGAAACTGCGCCGCTCGAACACGACGTGACGGTGGCCGGCGACCTGGTCGCGCACCTGTTCGTTTCCACCTCCGGCACGGACAGCGACTACGTGGTGAAGCTGATTGACGTCTATCCCGAAGATTACGCCCCCAAGCCCTCGATGGGCGGCTACGAGCTGATGATCGCCGACGAGGTTTTCCGCGGACGCTTCCGCCACAGCTTCGAGAAACCCGAACCGATGGTTCCCAACCAGGTCACGCCGATTACCATCGACCTGCACACCAACGCCCACGCTTTTCTGAAGGGGCATCGCATCATGGTGCAGGTGCAGAGCACCTGGTTTCCGCTGATTGACCGCAACCCGCAGACCTATGTACCCAATATCTTCAAAGCCCGAGCCTCCGACTACCGCAAGGCCACCGAGCGCGTTTATCGCTCGGCACAATATCCCTCGTCGGTTGAGCTCCCGGTGGTGACACGCTAATGGCCCAAGAAACCCTGCAACAAATCGCTGTGGATCTGGTGGAGCGCGCCGGACGCGCCGGCGCAACCGCCTCCGACGTCTGGGTGCGCGAGGCGGAGGACTTTGCCGCCGTCGTCCGCCTGGGTAAGACCGAAAGCCTGAAGGAAGCGGCGTCGAAGGCGCTGGGACTGCGCGTGTTTCGCGGCACGCGCAGCGCCACCTCGCACTCCAGCGATTTTTCTCCCGCCTCGCTCGAGCGCCTGCTGCAGCGTACCGTCGCCATGGCCGGCGCCACTTCCGAAGACCCGGCGAGCGGCCTGGCCGAGCGCGAGCGCCTGGGCAGCTACCCGGGCGACCTGGCGCTCTACCAGGACGACGTGCGCGGGCTTTCCACCGAAGAGCGCGTCGCCTGGGCGCGCCGCGCCGAGCAGGCGGCGCTCCAGGCCGACTCCCGCATCACCAATTCCGAAGGCGCTTGGTTCGAGAGCAGCATGGGCCGCCAGGCCTATGCCACCTCGCTGGGATTTGCGGGCAGCTACCGTTCTTCTTATTGCGTGGTCGCGGTCGCCCCCATCGCTCAGAACGGCGGCGGCATGCAGCGCGATTTCTGGTATTCGCTGGGGCGCGGGGTGAAGGCGCTGGAGCTGGCGGAGGCCGTGGGGCGCAAGGCGGCCGAGCGCGCTCTGCGCAAGCTGGGCGCGCGCAAGGTGCCCACCTGCCGCGTGCCGGTGATTTTCGACGCGGAGACGGCGCGCTCGCTGATGGGCCACCTGTTCGCCGCCGTGCGCGGCGACGCCGTCTATCGCCAGGCTTCGTTCCTGAGCGGCAAGCTGGGCCGGAAGGTGGCGGGAGAGAGCGTGACTGTGCTGGATGACGGCCTGCGCCCCGGCGGTTTCGGCTCGCGTCCCTTTGACGACGAAGGCGTGCCCGCCTCGCTGACTCCGGTCATCGAGCAGGGCGTGCTCACCAACTACCTCCTCAATTCCTACGCGGCGCGCAAGCTGAAGCTCACGACCACCGGCAACGCCCAGCGCGGCAACGTCGGCCCGCCCGGCGTGGGGCCCAAGAATTTCTACCTCGCTCCCGGCAAGGCTTCGCCTGAGGAGATTATCCGCTCCGTGCCGCGCGGGCTCTACGTACGCGAGTTGATCGGGTTTGGGGTGAATGTCGTCACCGGTGACTATTCGCGCGGCGCCTCCGGCGTCTGGATTGAAAACGGGGAATTGACTTATCCCGTCGAAGAGGTCACCATCGCCGGGAACCTGGCGGAGATGCTCAACCACATCACCGCCATCGGTTCCGACCTGGAGTTCCGCAACGCGCTGGCGGCGCCCACGCTGCTGGTCGAGGGCCTGACGGTGGCCGGGACCTGACGCCCGGCGCGGCATTTTGTAGCGCTGCCCTTCAGGGCAGCAACGCCTGACGGAGCCGGGTTGAGCCGGGGGTTGCGGCGCCGACGGAGGTGCCGGGCTGAAGCCCAGCGCTCCGGAGTAGTTCAGGGAAGTCCTGAGTGGCCGAAGAGCGCTCCAAGACGCTTTGGATTGCCCTCGCCGCGGCGGGGGTGCTGCTGCTGGCGGTTTTGGTGGTGGCGCTGTCGCGTTCCCGCCAACGCTCCCTGCCTCCTCCCAGCGCGGAAGCGCAAGCCTACTTTCCGTACATCGCCGTCAGCGGCGCCAAGATGAGCGCCGCGGAAAATTTTCTCGGCGACACCATCACCTACCTGGACGCGCACATCGCCAACCAGGGCGGGCGGACGGTTCGCCGGATACGCCTGCGGCTGGAATTCACCGACCTGATGGGACAGGTAGTGCTGCGCGACGAGGCCCGTCCCGTCACCTCGCGCACGCGCCCCCTGGCCCCCGGGGAATCGCGCGCCTGGCGCGTTTCCTTCGACCACATGCCTCCCGATTGGAACCAGGCTCCGCCCCGCATCACGGTCATCGAAGTAAGCTTTTGAGAAGGGAAGATTTATCGGCCCAGTTCCAGGCGGCGAATGAGCGGGTCAGGAAGGCCCGCGCGCTGCATCTTGGCTTGCGTGGCGGCCAGGTCGTATGGAGTGCGGTAGTACTCGACCTGCTGTTCGGCGTCGTCGAGGATGGCAAAGGCGGCGCGCCAATCGCCGTCGCGCGGCTGCCCCACCGATCCGGGGTTGATCAGGTAGCGCGCTTCTTCTTCCAGGGGGAGCACGGCCACCAAGCCGTCCTCCTTGCTGCTGCAGCGGATGGACTGATAGCGCCCCTTGGGGGAGAGCATGAAGCCGCCTTGAAAGTGCGTGTGGCCGAAGCAGATGGTTTTGTGGTCCAGGTTGCGCAGGGTGGGAAGCGCCTGCCCGGGTCCGAAGATGTATTCGTCTTCGTCCTCCGGCGACCCGTGCACGAGCAAGAAAGAGTCCACGCTCAGCGGGCCGGTGGGCAGGGAGCGCAGGAAGGCCAGATTCTCCGGGGTCAGTTCGCTGCGCGTCCAAAGGGTGGCGAGGCGCGCCAGGGCGTTAAAGTCTTCGGCGTCGGTGAGGCCGCTGCACGCCTTGTCGTGGTTGCCGCGAATGATGCTGGTGGCGATCTGGCGCGCCTGCTCGACCACTCCGTTGGGGTCGGGGCCGTAGCCCACCAGGTCGCCCAGGCAAAGCGCCTGGTCGTAGTGCCCCTCGGCCAGGGCCCGGCACTTCTCAAAGGCCTCCAGGTTAGCGTGCACGTCGCTGAAAATCAGGTATCGCAATGCCCTCTCCGTGCTTCGCGAAATTATAGTCCAGACTCTTCGCCGAGGCGAATGAATTCCGCGCCGCGCGCGGGCCGCAGACCGGAGGTTTTGACCTCGCCGCGGATATTGGATAAAATTTGACGATTTCTCCATCCGGCGCGAACAGGCGCCGGGGCAGGGAGCTTATGCTGCGTTTCCAGACAGCGGGTGAGTCTCACGGCCAGGGACTGATTGCCCTGATTTCCGGACTGCCGGCGGGCCTGCGCGTGGACTTCCAGTTTATCCAGCGCGACCTGAAGCGCCGGCAAGGCGGTTACGGGCGCGGCGGGCGCATGAAGATCGAGTCCGACCGCGCACAGTTTCTTTCCGGGGTGCGCCAGGGGCAGACCATCGGCTCGCCCGTCGCCATCCTGATCGAGAACCGCGACTGGAAGAACTGGCAGGAGGCGACGGCGGTCGAGGAGCGGCCGGAGGGGGCGGCGAGCCACAAGGCGCTGTGGGCGCCGCGTCCCGGGCACGCCGACCTGGCGGGCTGCCTGAAGTATAATTTTCCCGAGGCGCGCTACGTGTTGGAACGCGCGAGCGCGCGCGAGACGGCGGCGCGCGTGGCGGCAGGTGCGCTGGCCAAGGTTTTTCTGCGCGAGTTCGGCATCGAAGTGGCCAGCCACGTGGTGGCGGTGGGCGAGGCGGCGCTGGAGGACGACGGGGTGGACTTCGAGCGCGTGCGGGCGCTCGCCGATCAACCCGAGGTGCTGCTCAACTGCGTGGACGCATCCGTCGAGCAGCGCATGAAGGCGCAAGTGGACAAGGCCCTGGAAGCGCGCGACACGGTGGGCGGAACTTTCGAGGTCATCGCGCACGGCGTGCCGCCCGGCTTGGGCACCTGCGCGCAGTGGGACGAGCGCCTGGACGGGCAGCTTGCGCAGGCGCTGATGTCCATCCAGGCGGTGAAGGCGGTGGAGCTGGGCCGCGGCATCCCCATCGCCGCGCAGCCGGGCTCCCAGGTGCAGGACGTGATCGGTTACGACCGCGCGCGGGCGGCGTTCACGCGCCCCTCCAACCGCGCCGGAGGCCTGGAAGGCGGCATTACCAACGGCCAGGAGGTGGTGGTGCGCGGCTATCTGAAGCCCATCTCCAGCCTGCGCCAGCCGCTCGAGTCGGTGGATTTGCGCAGCAAGGAGAGCGTCAAGGCCGCCTACGAGCGCTCGGACGTCTGCGTGGTGCCGGCGGCAGGGGTGGTCGGCGAAGCCATGGTGGGGCTGGTTCTGGCGCGCGCTTTTCTGGAAAAGTTCGGCGGCGACTCGCTCCCCGAAACGCGCCGCAATTTTGACGCCTACCTGGAGCAGGTGAAGCGCTTTTGAGAGGCGCTGACTGTGAACTGAAAACTGAGAACTGAGAACTTTCTAATGATCTATCCCATTGTGAAGTACGGCCAGACGGTTCTGGAAACGCCTGCCGAGGCGGTGACGGCGTTCGACGCGGAGCTGGAAAAGCTCATCGCCGACATGTTCGAAACCATGTACGCGGCCAACGGCGTGGGGCTGGCGGCGCCGCAGATCGGCATCTCCAAGCGCCTGTGCGTTATCGACACCAGCTGCGGCGACGACCCCGGTGCGAAGCTGGTGCTGGCCAATCCCGTTATTGTTTCCGAGGAGGGGCGGGAAGTGCTCGAGGAAGGCTGCCTGAGCCTGCCGGATTTTCGCGCCAAGACGCCGCGCGCCGCGCGCGTCACGGTGCGCGCCCAGGACGCCCACGGCGAGGAGTTCACGCGCACCGGCGAAGGCCTGCTGGCCCGCGCCTTCTGCCACGAGACCGACCACCTGAACGGTATGCTCTTCATCCAGCACCTCAGCATGCTCAAGCGCGACTCCATCCGGCGCAAGGTGAAGAAGCTGATGAAGGCCGGAGACTGGTAAATTCGGGAGCTCCCTCCGCCGACGCCGGTCCGAGGTGGGCGGCTGCCGGCGGCCCGCAACCGACGACGGACCCATGAAACTCATTTTCTGCGGCACCCCGCAATTCGCCGTTCCCACCCTGGAAAGGCTGATCGCCGAAAAGTTCGAGATCGAGCTGGTGCTCACCAATCCTGACGAACCCGCCGGGCGCGGCTACGCGCTTCAGGCTTCGCCGGTTAAGCAGGTGGCGGAGCGCGCCGGCCTCCCCCTCTATCAGCCCGCCAAGCTCAAGGACCCCGATGTGCGCGCTTATCTGCAACGCTTCCGCCCCGACGCGGCGGTGGTCGTCGCTTACGGGCACATCATCCCGCCCTGGATGATTGAGCTGCCGCGCCTGGGATGCATTAACCTGCACGCGTCGCTGCTGCCACGCTATCGCGGCGCGGCGCCCATTGCCTGGGCCATCGTGCGCGGCGAGACCAAGACCGGCGTCACCACCATGAAGATTGACGCCGGCCTCGATACCGGCGACATGCTCCTGGTGCGCGAGACGCCTATCGGGGAAGAGGACACCACCGAGTCACTCTCCGCGCGGCTCAGCGAGGTGGGCGCGGAGCTGATGGTCGAGACGCTGCGCGGGCTGGAGCGCGGAACCCTCCAGGCGCGCCCCCAGGATTCCGCGCAGGCCACCCTGGCGCCGCTCCTCCACAAGGAGGACGGCCGCCTGGATTGGACGCTGAGCGCCGCCGAAATTGCCCGGAGGGTGCGCGGGCTGCGCCCCTGGCCGGGCGCCAGCACCTCGTTCCGCGGCAAACGGCTCCACCTTTGGGCGGCCGCTCCCGCTCCCACCTCACGCGCCGCACTTCCCGCCGGAACGCTCCTGGCTGTCGAGGGTAAGCTCCTCATCGCTTGCGGCGGCAACACCTTGCTGGAAGTCCGGGAATTGCAGATGGAAGGAAAGAAGCGTATGGCGGCGCGCGATTTCCTGAACGGCATCCGCTTGCAAGCCGGCGAGCGCGTGGAATAGGTCGCCGCGCTGCGCATTGAGAGGGCGCCGCCAGCCGTGGGCCGCGCGCCGGGTTCGGGCAGGAAGCGCTCCGTAGCCGGGCGGGCCGGCGGTGGGCTCTCACCGATTGGTAATTCAGAATTCCGAACTCAAAATTCAAGATTCACAATCCCCAAACCACAATTCCTAATTGTGAATTCATAATTCATCATTCTGAATTCATAATTCCTATTTCATAATTCCTAATTCATAATTCTCCCGTGCCTGTTTCCCCTGCCCGCCAAACCGCCTTTCGCATCCTGCTGCGGTTGGAAGCGGGACGCGATTACGCCGTGGACCTGCTTCAGCGCGCGGAAGTTTCGGCTCTGCGCGAAGCGGACCTCCACCTGGCCACGGAGCTGGTGATGGGCACGCTGCGCTGGCGCGGCGAGCTCGACTACCGCCTGCAGCGGCTTTCCGGAAAGCGCTGCGAGGCGTTCGACCCGGAAGTGCTGACCGCCTTTCGCCTGGGCCTCTACCAGATGGGCTTTCTGGAAAGGATTCCCCGCCGGGCGGCGGTGGACGAGTCGGTGGAACTGGTCAAGCAGGCGCGCAAGCGCTCGGCGGCGGGATTGGTGAACGCCGTGCTCCGGAAGTATGCGCCGGGGGACGTCCGCAGCCGCGCGCGCGCCGGCGTCGCGAACGCCGAGGGCCTGGCAAGCGCCCGGCGGACGCTCCCCGCCTGGCTGGCACAGAGCTGGGACGAGCAGTACGGGCGCGAGTCGGCGGACGCCCTGGCATGGGCTTCGACGCGCCTGCCGCTCACCACTTTGCGCGCCGTGACGGTTACGCGGGACGAGGTGGCACAGCGCCTGAAAGAGGAGGGAGTCGAAACCCGCCCCGGCCGCTTCGCGCCGCAGGCGCTGACCGTGCTTTCCGGAAACGTGCGCATTTCTTCCGCGCTGAGGGAAGGCGCCCTCGCCATCCAGGACGAAGCGTCGCAACTGGTGGCGCAACTGGTGGCGCCACGGCCCGGCCAGCGCGTGCTCGATTTGTGTGCCGCGCCGGGCATCAAGACCGCGCAGTTGGCGGCGGCGCTCGGGCGCGGGCTGCTGGTGTCCGCCGATCTGAGCGCGCGGCGCCTCGGACAGATGCGCAAGCTGTGGCCGCGGCCGACGCCAGAGGCGTTGAAGCTCCAACTGCTGCGCTTGGACGCCACCCGACAGCTTCCTTTGCGCGGGGATTTCGACCGCGTCCTGGTGGATGCGCCCTGCTCGGGGACGGGCACCCTGGCGCGGAATCCGGAAATCAAGATGCGCCTGCGCGCGGAGGACGTGCGCAGGCTCAGCGCCATGCAGACTACCATCCTCGGCCACGCGCTGGGCCAGGTTGTCGCCGGCGGGCGTCTGATCTACGCCACCTGCTCTTTGCAGTTGAAGGAGAACGAAGCGGTGGTCGAGCGCGTCCTGGCCACCCACCCGGAATTTCGCCTGCTCGAAGCGCCCGAGCGGGCACACGAATTTCCCTACCTGGCGCCGCTCTTTGACCCCCAAGGCTACTTCCACACCCGCCCCGACCGCGACCAGATGGACGGTTTTTTCGCCGCGGTCATCGTGCGTACTCACTGATTTTCCATGCTTTGCCGGCCGCGCTGTGGTCTATCGCATTGGCAACGCTGCCAACTTTCCCTTCAACAATAACGTCCACGCGCAGTGAAATACTTGACAGTAAGCTTGCGTAGGCGTATCTTCTGCGCCTCGCACGTGTTGAGTCATCTCGAAGGTAAGACATTCTGACCGGGCAGCGGCCCCTGAGGGGGCGCGAGGCCTCCTGCGCGCGGTTCTCCCCCGGTCCGGAGGTCCACAAAATGTCCAAAACTCTCCTGCTGGCTTGCCTGCTTGTGCTTTTGATTCCCGGTGCGGCCCGGCGACTGGAGGCGAAGGGTTCCTCCGGCGGGTGGATGCCCATCACGCAAGAAGAAAAGACCATCAAGGATTGTCCGGATAATCCCGGCTGTGCGGCCATGATTCTCTACCGCAGCGAGGATGACAACGACCCGCAGACCTTCATGCAGAAGTATTTCCGCATCAAGATATTCACCAACCAGGGAAGGAAGTACGCGGATGTCGAGGTCCCTTACGCCAAGGACGACCAGCGTGTCAGCGACATTGCCGCCCGCACCATCGAGCCGGACGGAAGGGTTCTGGATTTTGACGGCAAGGTCTACAACAAGACGCTGGCGAAGGGAAAAGGAGTGAAAGTTTATGAGAAGGCGTTCACTCTGCCGGAGGTGGGGCCGGGAAGCATCATTGAGTACCGCTATACGGTGCACTGGGGCTCGGGAAGGTCGCTAAGCGACATCAGCCCCTGGCTCTTCTCCGCCCTGGTTGATCTGGGGGCCTTTAGCGCCGACCAATGGCAGGTGCAACAGGATCTATTCACCCTGCGCGCGCATTTCCATTTTCTTCCCTTGAAGGGCGGCCAGGTGATGTGGACGTGGTTCGGGCTGGCGTCAGGTGTGGAGCCGGTCAAGAAGGGCCGGGAAGTGGAAATGGACGTGGCCAATATCCCGGCGCTCGAGAAGGAAGAGTTTATGCCGCCGCGCGCCACCCTGCAAAGCCGGGTGGACTTCTTCTATGTTTTCAAGCGCTATGCGCACGAGGACGTCCATTCGACGGGCTGGTACTGGACGGCGGAAGGGAAGGACGTCGCCGAGGCGGTGGAGAAATTCATCGGTCATCACAAGTCCGTGGAAAAGGAAGCCGAGGGGTTGTTCAGCGTCTCCGATCCACCCGAGGCCAAGTTGCGCAAGCTTTACGCGCGGGCGCAGCAGGTGCGCAACCTTTCGTCGGAGCGCGCCAAAACGGAAAAGGAATCGCAGCGCGAGAACCTAAAGGAAAACCACAACGTGGAGGACGTGCTCAAGCGCGGGTACGGGTACGGGGAGGAGATCAACGAGCTGTTCATTGCCCTGGCACGGGCTGCGGGGTTTAAGGCGTATCTGATGGAGATCGCCCCGCGCAGCCGGCGGCCGTTTGTTCCCGGCCTGCTCAGTTGGTCGCAGATGCGGGCGAACGTCGTGGAGGTGCAGGCGGGGTCTCACAAGTATTATCTGGACCCGGCGACGCCCTTTTGCCCCTTCGGGCTGCTCCCCTGGGAGGAGACGGCAAGCAAAGGGATGAGGCTGGAGGACGACCACGCGGAGTTCGCCAGCACTCCCGCACCCATGGACGACAATTCCATGATCGTGCGCAAAGCGGCCCTGGCGCTTGATGCCCAGGGAAACCTACAGGGCCGCCTGGAGGTGGACTTCCGCGGCCAGGAAGCCCTGGACCTGCGCCAGGACAACCGCGACGAAGACGCCCCCGGGCGCAAGAAAGCCCTGGAAGACACGGTGAAAGGATGGCTGCCCTCCGGGGCCGGCGTGGAGCTGAAGGGCGCTCCCGACTGGAAGTCTTCAGCCATGGACCTGCACGCGGTGTTCGACCTCAAGGTGTCGGGGTATGCCACCCCTGCCGGCCACCTGCTGCTCCTCAACCCGGCGGTCTTTCAGGCCAAGATGAAATATCCCTTTCAAAGCAGCAAGCGGAAGTATCCGGTCTTTTTCCACTCGCCGTTCACGCACCAGGACGACGTGACCATCACCTTGCCTTCCGGTTACGGCCTGCAAAGCCTGCCGGCGGCGGCCACCAAAGCCACCGAATACGCCTTCTACGAGGTTGAGTACAAGCAAGAGACTGGAGCGGTGCACCTGGAGCTCAAACTGGAGATGGCACGCTACGAACTGCCATTGGCGAGTTACACCGGATTGCGGGAATTCTATCAGAAGGCGAGGGCGGGCGATGCTCAACAAGTGGTGCTGCGGGCGGCGGCTCCGGCGCAGTAGCTGGGCGGCGGTATTTTTCCTGTTGGCGGCGTGGGGAATCCCCACGGCGCGCGCCGGGGTGCCCGACTGGCTGCGGGCGGCGGCCAGCACCCCCGAGCCCCCTCATCCCGCCGACGCCAACGCCGTGGTGCTGCTCAGTGAGCGAGTGACTTCCATCAGCCCCTCGGGCGAAATCACCACCCGCCACCGCGAAGCCCTCAAAATCCTCCGCCCTCAGGGGCGCGATCGCGGCATTGTGGCCGTGTATTTTGACCACGAGACGCGCCTGACCTATCTGAAGGCGTGGTGCCTTCCCGCCAACGGCAAGGATTACGAGGTGAAGGAGAAAGACGCCCTGGAGACCAGTTTCGAGGGCGGCGGTCTCCTTTATCAGGACACCCGGTTCAAGCTGCTCAAGATTCCCGCCGCCGATCCCGGCAATATCATCGGCTACGAGTACGTGCAGGAGCGGCGCCCCTACATCCGTCAGGATATTTGGACCTTTCAGGACGACATCCCGGTGGCGCGGGCGCGCTTTGAGTTGCAGCTGCCCGCGGGTTGGGAGTTCGCACCCTTCTGGCTGAACCACGCTTCCGTCCAGGCGCAGTCGCTGGGAAACAACGCTTGGGCCTGGGACCTGAAGGACCTTCCGGCGGTGGAGCCCGAGCCGGATATGCCCGACTGGAGGGCCGTGGCGGGGCGCATGGCGGTGACCTACTTTTCCCGGCAGGGCAGTGCGCCGGGCGCCGCGCAGGCTTCTTGGGCGGACATCGGGCGCTGGTTCCAGCACCTGGCTGCGGGCCGCCGGCAGGTGACCCCGGAGATTCGTCAGAAGGTGGCGGAGCTGACCGCTTCGGCGCCCACCCCCCTGGCGAAGATGGCGGCGCTGGCGCACTTCGTGCAGCAGAACGTCCGCTACGTGGCCATCGAAATCGGCATCGGAGGTTATCAGCCTCATCCCGCCCAGCAGGTCCTGGACGGACGTTACGGGGACTGCAAAGACAAGGCTACGCTGCTCAGCGCCATGCTTCATGTCATCGGGGTGGATTCCTACTACGTTCTGATCAACACGGACCGCGGCGTGGTGGCGCCACAGGTGCCGACCGCGCTCACTTTTGACCACGTCATCCTGGCCATCCGCTTGCCGGCGGACGTTCCGACCACCGACTTGTTTGCGCTGCGCGACGACCCGCAACTGGGACATCTGCTGTTTTTCGATCCCACCGACCCTTACGTTCCGCTGGGATATTTGCCCGATATCCTGCAACAGAATTACGGTTTGCTGGTGAGCGGCCAGGGCGGGGAATTGGTGAAGCTGCCTCTTCTTGCGCCCCCTCTCAACCGGCTGATGCGCGTCGCCACCCTGCGTCTTACCGCGGCAGGAACCCTGGCGGGGACGGTGGAAGAGGTGCGCTGGGGAGCGCCGGGATCGGAGCGCCGTGCCCAACTCCTGCGGGTGCCTGAGGCGCAACGGCAACAGGCTTTGGAGAGGTTTCTGGGAAACTTCCTGGGCGGTTTGGCCTTGCACGGCTCGCGCGTCCAAAACCTTCAGAATTTCGACAAGAACCTGGTTCTGGACTACGGTTTTGTGGCGCAGAATTACGCCCAGCGGGCCGGCAACCTGCTACTGCTGCGCCCGCGGGTGTTGGGTGAAAAAGTGACGGACCTGACCGACCCGCGCGGGAAACCCCGCCAGTATCCGGTGGAGTTTTCCAGCACCACCCTGGAGACCGATTCCTTCAACATCACCTTGCCGGCGGGGTATGGGGTGATGGAGCTTCCGCCGCCCGTGGATTTGGAGTCGCCCTTTGGGGTGTACCGCAGCAAGGCTACGGTGGACGGGAATGTACTTCACTACCAGCGCAGCTTCGAGATCAAGGAAGTCATGGTGCCGGCGGCGCGCGTGAAGGACCTGAAGGCGTTCTTTGCCAAGATCGAGTCCGACGAGCGCTCCACCGCTGTGCTCCAGCAGGTTCCGTCGTCCGGCGCGCCTGCGGCATCCTCCCGATAATTTCCGCAGCACTTTCCGCGGCCTTGCGACGGGCGAAAATCAGCTCTTTGCCCCTTTTTTCTTGACAAAGAAATAAACCCTCCGTATTAAGAGATTGGGTGTGTAGATTCGTTGAACGGGAGGGAATCGGGCACATCCACAAACTGAAGAAGGACCTCGTTAGGCGAGGTTACCACGCAAAAACAGGCCACTGCCTGGAAACCCGGAGACGGGCCAACAGGTTGAGCTGGCACGGCCGGATTAAGGCTTTGCCTAAGGTGGCTTTCCCCCCGGCGGGGGGACTACGTTGCGCGGAGCCAAAGCTCACACCAGGAGGTTACCTTGCGGCCCGGGTCGCGCGAGACCGGGCCTGCCGCCCTGTGCGTAGCTTAGCTGCCGCAGGGCTTTTTGATTTGGAAGCGGGGAAGCAGGAAGGAGCGGCCAGCCATGATTTACTTTACCGAGCTGCAGAATCTGCCCGCCTACGACGTGAAGGGTGAATACCTGGGGCGGGTGGTGGACTTGGCGGTCAACCCCAGCCAGGACTCCCTGCGTGTGTCGTCGTACATCATCGAGTCGCCGCGCGGGGAAAAGCTCGCCATCCCCCATTGGCAAATGCAGTCGGTTTCGGTGCGCGCCGCCCAGGCCACCGCGCAGGCCGGGCAATTGCACGCCGACCTGCCCGACGAATCGCTGCTGCGGGTGAAGAAAGACATCGTGGACCAGCAGATCATCGACGTGAACCATCGCAAGGTGGTGCGGGCCAACGACGTGGATTTCGACATCCAGCCCGCCAACGGCCACTCCGAGCTGCGCATCCTGGCGGTCAACGTGGGGGTGGCGGCGGCGGTGCGCCGGCTGTTGCAGGGGGTGCTGGCCAAGCACACCCTCCGCACGGTTTCGAACTTGTTTCCTTCCAAGACCATTACCTGGCAGTTCGTCAACCTGATCGAGCCGGACCCCGGGCGGCGCGTCAAGCTGCGCATCTCCTACGACCGCCTGGCACGTTTGCACCCCGCTGACATCGCCGACATCCTGGAAGAACTGGGCCGCGACGAGCAGAAGGCCTTGCTCGAGTCCCTCGACGCCGAGACCGCCGCCCAGGTCATCACCGAAATTCCCACCCACCTGCAAGCCGCCCTGCTGCAAAGTTTTCCTCCCGAGGTGGCCGCCGACATTGTGGAGGAAATGCCTCCCGACGAGGCCGCCGACGTCCTGCAAGAACTGCCTCCCGAAACCAGCGCCATCCTGCTGGCCGACATGGAGAAGGAGGAGGCCCAGGAGGTGCGGGAACTGTTGGGTTTCGAGGAGCGCACGGCGGGTTCGCTGATGACCACCGACTATATCGTGGTGGGCGAGGAGGCCGCCGTCGAGGGCGCCATCGCCGCCCTCAAGAACTTCGAGGGAGCGGTGGAGTCCATTCACCAGGTTCACCTGGTGGACTCCCAGGGCGTGCTGACCGGCGCCGTACCCCTGGGCCGCATCCTGCTGGCCGAGGCGGCCCGGCCGCTGCGCCCCCTTTGCTCCGACCCGCTGATTTTCGTCGAGGCGCAGGCCGACCAGGCGGTGGTCGTGGACCTGTTCCACAAATACAACCTGCTCAGTTTGCCGGTTGTGGACGAGAAGCACTGCCTGCTGGGCGTGGTCACGGCCGACGACGTGTTGGAGTTGGTCCTCAAACGCCATTGAACGCCGGAAGAGAATCGTGAAGCTGAGAAAACTTCGCCAATACCGCACCCACGTGCTGATCTTCCTCTCCCTGATCGGGCCGGGGATGATCACCGCCAACGTCGACAACGACGCCGGGGGAATCTACACCTACTCGGTGGCGGGAGCGAGCTTCGGCTACTCGCTCCTCTGGACGCTCATTCCCATCACCGTGGCCCTGATCGTGGTGCAGGAGATGGTGGCGCGCATGGGGGTGGTGACCGGCAAAGGGCTTGCCGACCTCATTCGGGAGGAGTACGGATTCCGCACCACTTTTTTCCTGATGGCCCTGCTGCTGGTGGCC
The DNA here is from genome assembly GCA_046704985.1 of Terriglobia bacterium. GTDB lineage: Bacteria > Acidobacteriota > Terriglobia > UBA7540 > UBA7540 > JBJKQV01. Next base: position 2,466 of record JBJKQV010000447.1, on the reverse strand, counting down.
AACTTCGCCAACACGGTCGCCAACTTCGCCGGGCTGGCCTCCGGGATGTCCGTGCTGGGAGTGAGCCGCTACCTGGCGGTACCCCTGGGCGCCTTCCTGGTCTGGGGGCTGGTGGTGAAGGGCACTTACCGGGTGGTGGAAAAGGTCTTCCTGGTAGCCTGCGTCTTCTACGTGGCCTATCCCTTTTCCGCTTTCATGGCCCATCCCGACTGGACGCGCTCGATGGTGGACACCGTCAAGCCCAACTTCCAGTTCCACTCCGGATACATTTACATGGTCATCGGCCTGGTGGGGACGACCATCGCCCCTTGGATGCAGTTCTACCTGCAATCGGCGGTGGTGGAGAAGGGCATCAAGATCAAGGACTACCTCCACTCGCGTTGGGACGTCATCATCGGGTGCGTGATCACGGATGTGGTGGCGTTCTTCATCATCGTGGCCTGCGCGGCGACCATTTATACCTCCGGGCCGCGGCACATCGGGAGCGGCGCCGACGCGGCGCTGGCCCTGGGGCCACTGGCCGGCGAGGCGGCCAAGCTGCTGTTCGCCTTCGGGCTGTGCAACGCCGCGCTGTTTGCCTCTTCCATCCTCCCCCTCACCACCGCCTATAGCGTCTGCGAAGGCCTGGGGCTGGAGTCGGGCATCAACAAGCGCTTCGACGAAGCCCCGGCCTTTTACTGGCTCTATACCACCCTCATCGTGCTGGGCGCCCTTACCGTGGTGCTGCTCAGCGAGCGCGAGCAGATTCCGATCATCTTGCTCTCCCAGGTGGCCAACGGCATTCTGCTGCCTTTTGTGCTCATCTACATGCTGCGGCTCAGCAACCGCAAGGACCTGATGGGGGAACACCGCAATTCCCGCGGCTTCAACATCGTCGCCTGGACGACCTCGGTGGTGATGATCGCGCTCACCCTGCTGCTGGCCGTCAGCGCCTTTTTCCCCGGCCACCTGCCGGTTTGAGCAGCCTTCCGCCGCGCCTCTGCCTGGAAGTGGAGTAGGCCTTGGCGCCGGGGGGGCACTTTGCGGGGCAAAGTTTCCGTCTTGCGGTCGGCGGAGCGCTATGTTAATTTGTCAACGTCCGGAAGGAACTCCAGTGACGTCGGACCCTCGTGAGCACTAAACTTTCCGAAGCCCAACTCTTAGCGCAGGTTGATCTGGCGCGCCTCCCGCAGCACATTGCCATCATCATGGACGGCAACGGGCGCTGGGCGCGGCGCCGCCACCTGCCGCGCGTGGCCGGCCATCGCGCCGGCATCCGCGCTGTGCGCCAGGCGGTGGAAGCGTGCGCGCGCCTGGGGGTTCCTTATCTCACCCTCTACGCCTTCTCGGTGGAATACTGGAAGCGCCCGCAGACGGAAATCCGCATCCTGATGTCGCTGCTGCGCGAGTACTTGAAAAAGGAACTTGGCGAGCTGATGGAGCAGAACATCCGCCTGGGGGTGATCGGGCGCATCGGCGAGCTGCCCAAGAACGTGCAGCGCGACCTGGAGACGACGATCGCCAAGACGCGGGGCAACAGCGGCCTGCGCCTCACCCTGGCGCTCAATTACGGCGCCCGCGCCGAGCTGGTGGACGCCGTGCGCGCCCTCAGCGAGCAGATGAAGTCCAACGGCACCCTGGCGCTCGACGAGGAAACCCTCGGCCGCTACCTCTATACGCGTGACCTGCCCGACCCCGACCTTCTCATCCGCACCAGCGGCGAGTTGCGCTTGAGCAATTTTCTCCTCTGGCAGGCGGCTTATTCTGAAATCTGGGTGACCGAAACCCTTTGGCCCGACTTCACGCAGCGCGACTTGTTCCAGGCCATCGGGGATTACCAGAAGCGCGAGCGGCGCTATGGTGGGCTGAGATGAGCCGCGGGAGCCGGTACGCTCCCGCCGCCGGGCCGGGAATTCCTTCATGAAACTGCGCATCCTCACTGCCTTGCCATTGGCCCTGGGCGTCTGGGCTCTGGTCTGGTGGGGCCCCCTGTGGTTATTTCTGCTGGCCGTTCTGGCGGTGGCGGAACTGGCCCTGGCGGAATACTTCGCCCTCAGCCGGCGCGCCGGTTTGCAGGTGATGCCGCTGCCGGGCTACCTGGGCGCCGCGGCTCTGTGCGTGGCCCAGGCTTTGTGGCCGGGCCGCACCCCCGGGTTGGTGCTGGCCGTGCTTGTCGTGGCCGTCCTGGCGCTGCTGGCCGCGCCTCTGCTGGCGCGCCGCGATCTGAAGGAATTCTTCGGGGCGGCCACCGCCACCTTGACCGGGGTGCTTTATCTCGGCTTCCTGCTTTCCTGGCTCATCCCGGTGCGCTTCGACCCTGTTTACGGTAGCCGGCGGCTGCTGGTTTTTCTGCTGGCGGTGGTCTGGCTGGGCGACATCTTGGCCTATGTTGTCGGCCGCTACCTGGGGCGCCATCAGTTGTTCCCGCGCATTTCGCCGCGCAAGACGGTGGAAGGAGCCCTGGCCGGCCTGGCAGGGAGCCTGCTC
>JBJKQV010000446.1:0-13683 GCA_046704985.1 Terriglobia bacterium | reverse complement strand
CGCCTGGGTGGGGTTCTGGCCGGGGCCGTCGCCGGCGTTGATGACCGGGATGCGCGAGACGGCGGCGGCGCGGCGCGCCGCACCCACCTCATTGTGGCGTAGCACAATCACGTCGGCGTAACCGTTCAGGATGCGGATGGTGTCTTCCAGCGTTTCGCCCTTGGAAACGGAGGAGAATTCCCGCGCGTTCTCGGTGGAGATCACGCGTCCGCCCAGGCGGTGCATTGCCGACTCAAAAGAAAAGCGCGTGCGCGTCGAGGGCTCGTAGAAGAGCGCCGCCATCACCCGCTGGCGGTAATCGTCGCGGCCGCCGCTCTCCACCGCCCGCTCCATCTGCTCGGCGAGCGCAAACAGCTCGTCGAGCGCCGTCAGGTCGAACTGCTGCGCTTCCAGGATGTGATGTAGTTTCATGCGGTCTACTGCTTCCGTTGTGAGCCCGCGGCGGCGAGGGAAGCACCGAGGGGCCGGGGCTTTTGGCGGCGGGAGCGCCGACGGGCGGCGGAGCGACCCATCCTCAGATCCAGGTCAGGGCGCCGCGCTTCCACACCCACAAATAGCCGACGATCAGGATGCCCAGAAAAACCAACATCTCCACGAATCCGAAAAATCCCAGGGCCTGGTACTCGACCGCCCAGGGAAACAGGTAGATGGTCTCCACGTCAAAAATCACGAAAAGAATGGCGATGATGTAGAAGCGCACGGTGTAGCGCCCGCGCGCGTCGGATTCGGGCGTGATGCCGCACTCGTAGGGCATCACCTTCTCGGGTGTGGGTTGGAACCGCGGGCGGAGAAACTTGAAAATCCAGAGCGTGGCCAGGGGGAAGATCGCAGCCAGGGCTGCGAAAATCAGGATGGGAACGTATTCCTTCAGCACCGGAAGCTTACCTCCGCGTCAGAAAAGGAAGCATAACACATCCCGGGGCGGGAAGCTTCCTTCTTCTCGAGGCAGGGAGAGACGGCGCGGGCGCGCCGCCCGGGCGGGTGGCGGCTCGCGACAGAGGGCTTCGCAAGCCGCCCTGCAAACTGCAGGCTACTCGCAGAAGACCCGCACCTTGTTCTTTTCTTCGTCCACGTCCACGGTGAGGTCTTTGAGCTGGTAGATGATCTCTTCCAGATTCTCGGGCTTGATCTGGTTGAGGTCGAGCATCAGGCCCTTGGCGTGCAACGCCTCGTTCACGTGGCCGCGCGCCTGGGGGGGAATCAGGCTGGCCAGGCGCACCCCGGCGCGCAGCAACTGCATGGGCACGCGCACGTTGACCTTGGCGGGGCCGTGGCCGTGATGCCCTTCCTCGGATTCCACCACCACGCGCAGGTACTTGGGCAGGCCGCCCGGACGCGCCCCGGAGGCTTCCTCGGGCGCCGGCGCGGCCGGTTGCTGCTCCAGCGCCCCGATCAGCCGTTCGGCTTCCTCGGTATTGATTTGTCCCGCCGCCAACATCTCCAGAATGCGTTTGCGATTCTCGTTCATGGCTCCTCCTAATAGAAGCGAATAGAAATCGGACTGCCCGGGGCCTCCACCGTCACGCGCAAACCCCGCAAACCGTCAAAAAACTGCCAGCAGGCCGCCGCGCCGCGAAAGGGATCCGCCCCCCACAACAGACAACCGGCAAAAACCAGCGGCGCCAGCAAAAGCGCCAAGGGCAGCAGAAACACCCAGACCAGCAGCACAGGGACGGCCAGGGTGCGCGCCTTGGGGCGCCGGGCGGAAAGTTCAGCGTACGCGGGACCGCTCATTTCAGGCTCTCCAACTGCCGGACGGCTTCCCCGGCGTCAATTTCCCCGCGCTGCAAACGGTCCAGAACCTCCGTCTGCGAAGGGCGAGGATTGGTGTCCACAAATTCCAGGCTGGCGGTAATGCGGTTCAGGCGCGCCTTGATGGTCGGATAGCTCACCCCGAAAACCTCCTCCATCTCCTTGATCGAGCCGTGGCTGCGCACGAAGGCGGTGACAAAGACCTGGTCCTCGGCGCTCAGCCGCGCCAGCTGCGGCAACTCAAAGGACCCTTCGATGGCGATGGTACTGTCCGCCAGGCGCACGCGCTCGACCACCAGTGCCCTTCCCTGGGTGAGCTTAGTGAGTTCTTGCCAATCGGTTGTCGGTTTGCCTTCGCTCAACATTGTTAATTTCCTTCACCACTCCCGTTTAACATCGACAATATATTAATTAATATTCTTAATTTGTCAAGACATTTTAATTGAGTTTTTTAAATGTCAGCGCAAGTTATTGCAAGAAATGAAGCCTATGGGGAGACTTAGAATTCCGGCGAAGGGCTATTCCGGGTGTTCGGTGTGGCCGCGCAGGATGTCGAGGGCGTGGGGGAGGGTTTCCAGGATGGCTTCCAGGGACTGCCGTGCGCCGCGCACGCTGCCCGGCAGGTTAACGATCAGGACGCGGTTGCGGCAGCCGGCCAGGGCGCGCGAGAGCATGGCGTTGAGAGTATGTTTCTCGCCCTCGGCGCGCATGCGTTCGCCGAGGCCGGGAATTTCCTTGTCCAGGACGGCGCGGGTGGCTTCCGGGGTGACGTCGCGGGGTCCAAGGCCGGTGCCGCCGGAGGTAAAGATGGCGTCGCAGCCGCCGTCGTCGGCCCAGGTTTCGAGATGGCGGCTGATTTCCGCCGCCTCATCGGGCAGGATCTGGAGAGTCAGGACCTGCCAGCCGTGGGCTTCCAGGATTTCGCGCACCGCTGTCCCCGCCCGGTCCTCGCGCTCGCCGCGAGCGGCCGAGTCGCTGACCACCATGATTCTGGCTCGCCGGGAAGCATCCATAGGGGTGTGGGGGGCAGCGGGGGCGCCCTCAGGCCTCGTCGCGGTTGGCCTCATCGAGCAGGCGCAAACCTTCCATCATCAGTCCTTGGGTGGACATGGTGGTGGTGTGCTCGGCCGAGGAGCGGGAAAAATCCAGCTCCCAGTCGCCGTCCGTCCAGCTCAGGACCTTAAAGACCGCCGCGTCGCCCACCTCGCTGCCGTAGACGGCGTGGTTGACCTGTCCCTCGCTGAAGAACATGGTGCACTCGTCGCCGTTGGCGCGCAGGATGAGGGCGCAGGTCTTGCGCCCCTGCTCGAGGGAGGTCATCCAGTCAAGCAGGCTCATCTCGCTCAGGCGCCCGGAGACGGCGCCGCCGCCGCGCGTTTCCATCTTCTGCTGCAGCAGGCGGGCGGTGATGCGGTGTGCTTGGCGCGTCAGTTCACGCACGAAGAAGGGCTTCACGAAGTAGTCTTCCACGCCCTCCAGCACCATGCGCAACTGCTCGTCGATCTCCTTCTGCGAGGCCAGGAAGACGAAGGGGATGGCCTGGGTTTCGGGGCGCGAGCGCAGCTTCTCGAACAGGGCGCGGCCGTTCATCACCGGCATGCTGAAATCGGAAATAATCAGGTCGGGCTTGAGGTCGATGGCCTTCATGAGGGCGTCGGCGCCGTCGTCGGCGGTGGTGATCTCGCCGCACTTGTCCAGGCTGCGCAGGATCAGCTTGAGAATGGTGGGGTTATCGTCAACAACCAGGATCTTCAAACCCGCCGACATATTCTTCCAACCCGCGCTTTCGGCGCGCCTCAATCCGCGGGCGCGCGATAGGTACCGCTCTTTCCCCCGCTCTTTTCGCGCAGGCGCACCCGGGTGATTTCGATGCCCCGGTCGAGCGCCTTGCACATATCGTAGACCGTCAGGGCCGCCACGGCCGCCGCCGTCAAGGCTTCCATTTCCACGCCGGTAGGGCCCGTGGAGCGAATCGTGGAGGAAATCCGGATGCCATTCTGGCATATCTCGGCCCGGACATCAATATGCGTCAGCAGCAGGGGATGGCAGAGCGGAATCAGTTCCGCGGTGCGCTTGGCGGCGGCGATGCCTGCCAGGCGCGCCACCTCCAGAGGGTCGCCCTTGGGATTGCGACCCAGGGCGCGGAGGGTGGCGGGGCGCATCTTCACCAGCGCCGTGGCCGTGGCGTGGCGCTCGGTCGCGGGCTTGGCCGAGACGTCCACCATGCGCGCCCGCCCCTGGCGGTCGTAGTGGCTCAGCTTCTTGGCTTTTTTCCGCTTCGCCATTTGGTGACTCCGGTCCCTCTTACTTGTCACTTGTCACTTTTCACTCGTCACTGCCATTTGGGCATGACGTCCACCCAATCTCCCGCCGCCAATTCCGTTTGGGCGGGATGGGCCACCAGAAAGCAAGTGGCGGCTGCCGCTCCCACCAAATCGCCGGAGCCCTGCCAGCCGACCAAGTTTACCACCGGCTCGCTCCCCTGCATCTCGACGCGCGCGGGCATAAAAACCGTGAGCCCGGTCTTCTGGCGGAAAGGCTTGGCCAGGCGCGCGCGCAGGAAGACCGGAGGCGCGAACTCGCCTCCTCCCAGCATGCTGATGGCCGGGCGCGCAAACAGCTCGAAGGTGACGTAAGTCGAAACAGGATTGCCCGGCAGGCCGAAGAAGAACGTCTCGCCCAGACGTCCGAACAGCAAGGGCTTCCCGGGGCGCAGGGCCACGCCGTGGAAAAAGAACTCCGCCCCCAGCTCTCCCAGGACCTGCTTGACCAGATCGTACTTGCCCATGGAAACGCCGCCGGAAAGGATCAGCAAGTCGGCGCGGCAGCCCGCGATCATCTCGCGCAGCGCGTCGGCGCGGTCTGGAGCGATGCCCAGCAAGCGCGGCTCGCCTCCCGCCGCTTCCGCCTGCGCCGCCAGGGTGCGCGCGTTGCTGTTGCGAACCTGAAACCACTGGGGGCGGGCCTCGACGGGCACCACCTCGTCGCCGGTAGGCAGGATGCCGACCCGCGGCCGGGCGAAGACCTCGAGCGAAGCCTTCCCCACCGCCGCCAGCAAGCCGATTTCGGCCGGGCCCAGCCGCCGACCGCGGGCGAGCACCCGGGTGCCCGCTGCCGCTTCGCTCCCCCGCCGCACTAGGTTCTCGCCTGCCGCGATGTGGCGCTCGAAGGCGATGCGCGCTCCCTCGGCGCGCGTGTGCTCGACCATCACCACCGCGTCGGCGCCTTCCGGCAGCGGCGCGCCGGTCATGATCTCGACGCACTGGCCCGCCTCGACCCGCCCCTCAAAGTGCTCCCCGGCGCGCACCATGCCGCGGCATTCGAGACCGGCGGGCAAGCGCTCCAGGTCGGCGGCGCGCACCGCGTACCCATCCCGTGTCGAGCGGTGAAAGGGCGGATAGTCGCGGTCAGCGGTGAGGTCATGCGCCAGCACGCGGCCGCGGGCCCGCGCCTGCTCCACCGTCTCTTCCGCGGGCACGCGCCCGGCGCGGCTCAACTCCTCGTGCACGCGTTGGAGGGCTTCTTCAAAGCTGAGCATAAGAACAGGGTCGGAGCCGGCGGCCGGATCCGCCCGGTCGGGGCAAGTCGCCATCAGGTAAGCCTGCCTGCCGCAGGCAAGCTTCAGTTTCCGGTCAGCAGCGCGGCGGCGGCTTGATCCATCCAGAGAATCTGTTGGCGCTCGGGGCCGGTCGAAACTATGGCGATGGGCACTTCCACGCGCTCGGCGAGGAACTTCAGATAGTCCTGCGCCTGGACGGGAAGCTGTGCAAACTCTTTCGCGCCGCGCGTGGGTTCCTGCCAGCCGGGCAGGGTCTGGTAGCGGACGCGCAGGTCTTCGAGCAGCTCGATCTCAGCGGGAAAGCCGGGGAGCGGGGAGCCCTTGTAAAGGTATTCAATGCCCACGGGGATTTCCGCCAGATTATCAAGGACGTCGAGCTTGGTCACCACCAGCGCGCAGAGGCTGTTGACGCGGGCGGCGTAGCGCGCCGCGGGCACGTCAAACCAGCCGCAGCGCCGCGGGCGCCCGGTCACCGCGCCGTACTCGCCGCCCCGCCGGCGCAGTTCTTCGCTCTCCGCCTCGGCCGCCTGGGTGGGAAAGGGGCCGCTGCCCACACGCGTGGCGTAGGCCTTGCAGACTCCCGCCACGCGGTTCAGGCGCGCCGGGCCGACGCCCGTGCCCGTGGCCGCTCCGCCCGCCGTGGCGTTGGACGAGGTGACAAAAGGATAAGTGCCGTGGTCGAGGTCGAGCAGGGTTCCCTGTGCGCCCTCGAACAGCACCCGCTGCCCGCGGCTCATGGCGTCGTCCAGGAAAAAGGAGACGTCGGTGAGGTAAGGCACCAGGCGCGAAGCGCCGGCCAGGTAATCTTCCACCATGCTCTGGTCGGCGAGCTCCATACCCGGAAACAGCGCCGAGGCCAGGCGGTTCTTCCCTTGCAGAGTCTCCAGGCACTTGCGCCGGAAGCCCTCCGGGTCGCGCAGGTCGCAGGCGCGCAGGCCGCGCCGTCCCGCCTTGTCTTCGTAGGTGGGCCCGATGCCCTTCGAGGTGGTGCCGATCTTGCCGGCGCCGCGCGCCTGCTCGGCGGCCACTTCGTGGGAGCGATGGTAAGGAAGAATCAGGTGGGCGCGGTCGCTGATGCGCAGGCGGTCGCCGACCTCCACGCCCGCCTTTTCAACGTTCTCCAGCTCGGCCAGCAGCGCCAGCGGGTCCACCACCACGCCGTTGCCGATAACCGCCGTTTTGCCGGGGCGCAGGATGGCGCTGGGCAGGAGCTGGAAAATATACTTGCGGCCCTCCACCACCACCGTGTGGCCGGCATTGGCGCCGCCCTGAAAGCGCGCCACCACGTCGAAGTGCGGCGCGAGGAAATCGACGATCTTGCCCTTGCCCTCGTCGCCCCACTGCGCCCCCACCAGTACCAAGTTGTCAGGCATGCGGATACGCTCCCGGTCCCGCCGGCGGCGAGCAGGGTTCTATTCTAACCCACACGGGAAGTCCCGGCGGTTTCCCAGCGCCCCGGCCCCGGAAAAGAGTCCCGGGGCGCCGCCGGTACTTAGAGGTGCTTCTCGATCAGCTTGACGATGTGGTCTTTGGACGTGGCTCCGACGATCTGCTCCTGGATCTCGCCGTTCTTGAAGATCAACAGGGTAGGAATCCCGCGGATGTTGTAGCGGCTGGTGACGGACTGGTTCTCGTCCACGTTCAGCTTGCCCACCGAGGCGCGGCCGGAAAACTGCTCGGCGACGGCTTCCACCGCCGGGGCGATCATCCGGCAGGGCCCGCACCACTCCGCCCAGAAATCCACCAGCACGGGCTGCGGCGATTTCAGGACCTCCTGCTCGAAATTGCTGTCCGTAAAGTGCTTCAGGTTTTCTGCTGCCATGCTTCAGATCCTCCCGATAACTTCAAAGCTTGCTCACTATGGGATTGGATGCATCAGGGGCCGTTTGGACGCGCGCCGCGGGCTTGTGCAAGGACTGGTAGATGCGCGCGTACTGGCGGGCCGAAGCGGCCCAGGAGAAGTCCTTGCGCATGCCGTTCAGCATGACCTGCCGCCAGGCTTTGGGCTGGCGGTAGGTTTCGACCGCCCGGGCCAGGGTTTCGAGCAGCGCGCGGGCGGAATAGTCGCTGAACTTGAAGCCCGTGCCCGTCTTGCCGTTGAACTCGTCGACGGTGTCGTCCAGCCCGCCGGTGGCCCTCACTACGGGCACGGTGCCGTACTTCATGCTGTAAATCTGATTGAGCCCGCAGGGTTCGTAGCGGGAGGGCATCAGGAACATGTCGGCGCCCGCCTCGATCTGGTGCGCCAGCTTGTTGTCGTAGGCCACCCGCACCAGGAACTTTTCCGGATACTTCGCGGCCAGGGTGCGGAACAGCTCCTCGTATTGCGGCTCGCCGGTGCCCAGGGCCACCACCGTCAGGTCCAGAGCCATCAGCTCGTCGGCCACGCCGGCGATCAGGTCAAAACCCTTCTGGGTGGCAAAGCGCGAGACGATGCCCACCACTGGGCGCTCCAGCACCACCTGCGGCGCCCCCATCTTCTCCAGCAGCGCCTGCTTGCAGGCTTGCTTGCCCTTCAAATCCTCGGGGGAATAGTGCGCGGGAATCAGTTTGTCGGTCGAGGGGTCCCATTGCGCGTAGTCCACGCCGTTGACGATGCCTTGCAAGCGCCCGGCGCGGCTCTTCAGCACCCCTTCCAGGCCGCAGCCGTACTCGGGTGTCTGAATCTCCTCCGCGTACTTGCGGCTCACCGTGGTGACGAAATCGGAGAAAAGGATGCCGCCCTTGAGCAGGTTCACCTTGCCGTAGAACTCCAGGTTGTCCATGGTGAAGAGGCTCACCGGCAGGTTGATCTCGCTCATCACCTCGGGGGGAAACAGCCCCTGATAACCCAGGTTGTGGATGGTGAACATGATGCGCGTGTTGGCATAAAACGGGTCGCCGGCAAAGAGGCTGCGCAGGTAGATAGGCACCAGAGCGCTCTGCCAGTCGTGGCAGTGGAGGACGTCCGGGGCTTTGGCCGCGCGCTTCAGGGCCTGGAGCACGGCCATTGAAAAAGCGGCAAAGCGCAGATGATTGTCGGGGTAGTCCTGGCCGTTCTCCATGTAAAGATTGTCGCGGTCGAAGAACTCCGGCAAGTCCACGAGCGTCGTGCGCACTCCTGCCATCACGCCCGCATCCTGAATGGAAGCGAACTTGAATCCCGAAGCGAGAGGAACCGTCAGCGACTTGAGTTGCGGCAGGGGACGCCCGGGCTTGGTCATGCGATAGCGCGGCAGGATGAGCTGGACCTCATGCCCAGCCGCCGCCAGCGCCTGCGGCAAGGCTCCGACCACGTCCGCCAACCCGCCGGTCTTCGAAAACGGGACACCTTCCGACGCTACAAAAACGATGCGCATGCGTTCACCCCAGATAGTTCTTCTCAACAACTCAGGGAAAATTACGTTAGAAGATGGTCCGGTTAAAGTCAAGAGGAAGGAGCGTCCGCATCGAAAGGCGACCACGTTTGAGCGTCACAGATAGCTCACGGAGGGTCCTTGGATGGATCCAGAGTCTCACCGGACCACAGCGGCACCGAGGAAAGAGCCGCTCCCCGCTCTACATTGCCGAGCCAGACCATGGGGGGAAGGCCGGGGCTTTCAACTGGCGCCGCTTCAGGCTAATCTTCCCTTGCATGAAGAGGCGCCCCCGACTCGGCCAGCACTTCCTCAGCGCGCGGCGCTACGCGGAGCGCATCGCCGGAGCACTGGAGATGGGGCGCGACGAACTGGTCATCGAAATCGGCGCCGGGCAAGGGGCGCTGACCGGGTTGCTGGCCGAGCGCGCCGGCCGCGTCCTGGCCCTGGAGCTCGACGAAGCGCTGGCCGCGGGGCTCGAGGAGCAGTTTCGAGACCGGCCCTCCGTCCAAATCCTGCGCGGCGACGTGCTCGAGGCCGACTTCTCCGAGCTCTGCCGCCGCGCCGGCCAGACCCGCTGCACGGTGCTGGGCAATCTCCCTTACTACATCACCTCGCCCATCCTCCACCGCCTGTTCGAACACCGCGCCTCGATTCGCGCCATGGCGCTGCTGATGCAAAAGGAAGTAGCGGAGCGGCTCACCGCCGTGCCCGGCACTTCCGCCTACGGTTACCTGAGCGTGCTTTGCCAAGCCTTTTCGCAGCCGCGCCTGGCTTTCCGCGTTCCTCCCGGCGCCTTCACGCCGCCGCCGCGCGTGCAGTCGGCGCTGGTGACGTTCCGCATGGTTTCCAGCCTTCCCGTGCCGGCCGCCCAACAACCGGAGGAATTTCTGCTATTGGTTCAGCGCGCCTTTGCGCACAAGCGCAAGAAGCTGGTAAACAATCTCGCCGCGCACTACGCGCGCCAGACCCTGGCAGAGGCCCTCGACCGCCTGGACCTGGCTCCCACCGTGCGCGCCGAAGAACTCTCCGTCGCCGCCTTCGCCAAGCTGTTCCTTGCCCTGAATGAATCGTAGCGCCGCCCTTCAGGGCAGCACCGCGCCCGGGCGATTTGTGCTACGATGTTGAATTGCAAGGAGGCTACGAGCATTAGCAAGGGAAGCGGCAAGCTAAGGGCCATCCCACTCGGCGGTCTAGGCGAGTTCGGGATGAACATGATGGCGTTCGAGTACGACGGCCAGATTATAGTCGTCGACTGCGGCGTCATGTTCCCTGACACGTCACTACTGGGCGTCGACATCATCGTCCCCGACATCACCTATCTGCGCCAGAACCGCGAGCGGCTGCGCGCCATCGTGCTCACGCACGGGCACGAGGACCACATCGGCGGGCTCCCTTACGTGCTCGACGAGGTGGACGCGCCCATTTACGGCAGCGCCTTTACTCTCGCCCTGGCGCGCGCCAAGCTGGACGAGCACGGCATCACGGACGGCGTGGAGCTGCGCGAGATGCGTCCCGGCCAGCCCTTCGAGGTGGGCCCCTTCCGCATCGAGTTCATTCACCTCACCCACAGCATCATCGAATCGGGCGCCCTGGCGATCACCACGCCCGTCGGCACGGTCATCCACACCGGCGACTTCAAGTTCGACCCCACCCCCACCGACCGCAAGGCCAGCGACTTGCACCAGCTGGCGTATTACGGCCGGGAAGGCGTGCTGGCGCTGTTCTCCGACTCGACCAACGTCGACCGCCCGGGCATCACCCCCTCCGAGCAAGCGGTGCGCGAGCGCCTGACCGAAATCATCACCGAGGCCCAGGGGCGGGTCCTGATCTCCTGCTTTTCCACTTCCCTGCACCGGCTGCAGATCGTCACCGACCTGGCCGCCGCGCACGGCCGCCGGCTCTGCTTCCTGGGGCGCAGCATGATGCGAATGACCGAGATCTCGCAGCGCATGGGGCGGCTCAGCATTCCCGAGGGCCTGCTGGTGCCCGTGCAGGACCTGAAGCGGCTGCCGCGCAACGAGGTGGCGGTGGTATTGACGGGCAGCCAGGGCGAGCCCATGGCGGCGCTCTCGCGCGTGGCCGTCAAGAGCCACCGCTGGATCACCCTGGAAGAAGGCGACGAGGTGGTGCTCTCGGCGCGCGTCATTCCCGGCAACGAGAAGTCCATCTTCCGCACCATGGATCACCTCTACCGCCGCGGCGCCAAGGTCCACTACCAGGACGGCAGCCAGCCCCCCGTGCACGTCTCCGGGAACGCCAGCGCCGAGGAGCTGAAGCTGATGCTCAACCTGGTGCGCCCGCGCTACTTTGTGCCCATCCACGGCGAGTACCGGCAGCTTTCGCTGCACGCCCGCATCGCCCAGGAAGTGGCGGCGGTTTCGGGCGAGGTCATTCTGCTGGAGAGCGGCGACGTGCTGGAGTTCGATGCGCAGGGAGCGCGGCGCGCCCAGCGCGTCAAGGTGGGACGCGTCTGCATCGACGTGGGGACGCTGGACGAGGTCGACGACGTCATCCTCAAGGAGCGCCGCCACATCTCCGAGGACGGCATCGTCATTCCCATCCTGGCCATCAACGAGCACACCGGGCAGCTCGAAACCCAGCCCGAAATCGTTTCGCGCGGCTTCGTCCCCCTCGACGAGGCCCCGGACCTGGTCGACGGCGCCCGCCAGGTCATCCTGCGCACCATCGAGAAGTCCAACCACGAAGAAGTCGGCGACTGGGGCGTCATCAAGGAGAAGATCCGCATCGCCCTGCGCCGCCACTTCGACCAGGAGACCGGCAAACGGCCCATGGTGCTGCCGGTGGTGCTCGAGGTGTGACGATTTTGGATTTTAGATTTTGGATTCTTGATTTTGGACATTGGATTTTGGGTCAGGGACTTTAGAACACCACGTATGTGAACCGGTCATCGGTCTGTGAACGAACAGGACTTCAAGGACCGAACCAAGAGATTTGCGCTGGCGGTGATCCGCCTGGTGCAAAGGCTGCCGAGAAACCCAACGACGGAAGTCATGGGAAGGCAGCTCCTGCGCTGCGGCACCTCGGTAGGCGCCAACTATCGGGCAGCCTGCCGCGGCAGGTCCTTTCCCGATGTCCTGGCCAAGTTGGGGGTGGTCGAGGAAGAAGGCGATGAGGCCGCTTACTGGCTGGACTTGCTCGTCGAGTCAGGCGTCATCTTGCCCGAGCAAGTCAGTGAGTTAAGAAAAGAAGCCGATGAGCTCGTCGCCATGACCGTTGCCTCGATCAAGACCCTGAGAAGCCGCAAGCAGGCGGGCCATGCAGACAATCCCAAACCGGGCGCGCGGGTTTAATAAGCTCGACACCCCTATGAAGAGCAGCCCGTCTGGAATTCGAAACCGAAGTTCCAAAATCTAAAATCCCAAATCCAAAATCCGATGCCTCTTTACAAAGCCGTCCTCCTCGCCATCGTCCAAGGCCTCACCGAACTGCTTCCTGTTTCCAGCTCCGCACACGTGATTGTGACCGCCGAGCTGCTGCACGAGGACATGTCGACACCCGCCAACGCCCTGCTGCTGGTGATGCTGCACACGGGCACCATGCTGGCGGTGATCGCCTACTTCTGGCGGCAATGGCGGGAAACCTTCTTCTCCTCCTGGCAGGCGTTCTGGCGCTTCGCCAAGCTGACTTTTGTGTCGTGCCTGCTGAGCGGGATGGTGGGCCTGCCGCTCATCCTGCTGGTCGAGCACCTGCTGGGCGGGCGCGCCCACCACGCTGAGATCGAGGACCTGTTCCACAAGCTCAACTGGATCGCTCCGGCGCTCGCCGCCGCCGGGCTGCTGATTATCTACGCCGGGCTGCGTGAAGCTCGCGAGCCCTCGCGCGCGGCGAACAGCCAGGGCGTCAGTTGGCTGCAAGCCGTGGTGATGGGCGTGGTGCAAGGGTTCGCGATCCCCTTCCGCGGCTTTTCACGTTCCGGCTCGACCATCTCCGCCGGTTTGATGGCGGGAGGCGGACGCGTTGCGATCGAGTCGTTCAGCTTCGCCCTGGCAGTGGCCATCACCCCCCTGGCGATTGCCCGCGAGGTCTACCGCCTGGTGACCTCGGCCCCCCACCACTCAGCGGAGATTCACCTGGCCCTGGCGCTGGCGCCCAGCCTGCTGGGCCTGGTCTGCGCCTTCCTGGCCGGCCTGCTGGCGCTCAAATGGCTCTCCCGCTGGCTTCAGCAGGGCCGCTGGTACTGGTTCGGCATCTACTGCCTGTTCGCCGCTGTGGCCGTCCAGCTACTTTACCTACGCGGCTGGTAGACTCCCCAGATGCTGCCCTCGACGGCAGCCCCACAGGCCATATTTTCTTTGTTTACCAGGCCCTGCCAGCGTGTTACTATGCCCAGCGGATGGGGATTGCGTCACCGCCGGAGGCCGGATTCGGGCTGCCGGAACCTAACTGACAGCCTTAATCCGTTGCCGGCGACAAAGGTGCCCAGTTCGGCCCTTGAGGCGCGAACCATGTCGAGTTCTGTCTCCGACCAGCCCGCCAAAGAGCGGCAAGCGAATAAACCCAAGCATTCACCGCAGGCTGCGCGCCGGCTCTCCGAGCTGGGCGGCTTCCTTCTGGGCGTCGCCGGGCTGCTGATCCTGCTCAGCCTGGTTTCCTACCTCACCCGCGACGCCTCGCTGGACACAGCGGCGGCGCCGGGCGCGGCGGTGCGCAACTGGATCGGCCCCGCCGGGTCTTACCTGGCCGACGTGCTCTACCAGGGCTTGGGCTGGGTGGCTTGGCTGCTTCCCCTGTCGCTGTTCGCGGTGGCGTTGGCGCTGTTGCGCGCCCGGCCGTTGCGCGCCCCGCGCACCAAGGCCGTGGGCCTGCTGATGATGACCGGGTCGCTGGCCGTGATCCTCCAGCTCTTCCCCTACACGCCACGCATCGGAGGAGCGATCCTGGGCGGCGGGTTGCTCGGCTATCTGCTGGCCGTGGGAGCGGTCGACGTCCTCAATCCCGTGGGCGCCTGGATCGTGACGGCCACGGTGTTTCTCGCCTCCCTGTTTCTGCTCACGCGCGTCTCGTTCTCGGGCA
>JBJKQV010000445.1:0-5892 GCA_046704985.1 Terriglobia bacterium | reverse complement strand
CGGCCCCCGCCCCCCCCGCCCCCTACGGAGTTCACGCTGGCCGAAATCTATGCCTTTGCCGGCGAACTGGCCCGTCCCCGGCTGACGGACACCCGCGCGACAAATACATCGAACCGCAAGTCAGGCGACCACTGCAAAGACTGCGAGACCTGAGACTGGTGCAATTCCCGGAGGCAGGTGGTAGGTAGTAGGTTGTGGGCGGGTATTCACGGTCTGGTGCGGCGGCTCCGCCGGATTTTCCCATTCCGCCCGAAAATCTGCGGTCAATTCCAAAACGAATCGGCCGTGGCTCTCCAAGCCCGGCGGCGCGCTACTTCTGGGGCTTGGGGGCTGGAGGAGGCGTGGGCGCGGACTCGATGCGCGACGGTGCGCTGCGAGCCTTGTGTTCGGCGCCCTCCAAGACGCGCAGGAGCGACTCGGCGTCGTTCTCGCCGCCGCCGGAGACCACGCCGAAGCTGTGGTTGACGGGGAGCATGGCGTCCTTGCCGCTGGCGAACTTGCCCCACTGCGAGACGTCGACCATCTGCCCCTTCAGGACGCCCTGGAAGCGTTCGGCCTGCTTGACGGCGTTCGCGGAGTCGCAGCCGGTGACGATGATGAGGAAACTCTCACCCGAGAAGCGGCCCAGCGCGTCGTAGGGGCGCATGGAGCTGCGCAGCTCGCGCGCCGAGGCGCGGATGGCGGCGTCGCCGGCCATGTGTCCGAACCTCTCGTTGATGGACTTGAGCTCGATGATGGTGCAGAGGATCAGGCCCACGGGGGTCTTCTCGCGCTTGACGCGCGCCAGCTCGCGGTTCAGCGCGTCGAGGATGGCGCCGCGGTTCCAGAGCCCGGTGAGCGGATCGTGGTAAGCGTGGTAGCCGATGGTAGCCTGGGCGCGGTGCAGCTCCTCGCGCAGGTCGAGGATGCGTTTGCCGGCGCGCAGGCGCGCCTTCAGTTCCAGCTCGTCGAAGGGAGTGGTGAGGTAGTCGTCCGAGCCCGCCTCCATGCCCTCCAGGATGTACTGGCTTTGCCCCTTGGCGGCGAGCATGATGAGGTAGATGTAAGGGCGCTCGCCGATCTCCCGAATCTCGTGGCAGAGGCGCTTGGCGGCCATGCCCTTGGTGATCGAACCCATGAGCACCAGG
Source organism: Terriglobia bacterium (assembly GCA_046704985.1). Classification (GTDB taxonomy): domain Bacteria; phylum Acidobacteriota; class Terriglobia; order UBA7540; family UBA7540; genus JBJKQV01. The sequence goes on along the minus strand of JBJKQV010000445.1, from coordinate 4,765 downwards.
CGCGGCGGCGACTGCTGGCGGAGCTGGGTGAGGATCTGCTCGCCGTCTTCGGCGCCGGTGACCTGGTAGCCCCACTCGTCCAACTTGTCGCTGAGGGATTTGCGGATCCCGGGGTCCGTTTCGCCAACCAGAATCTTCATTGACCCGCCTCCTGCTCCGGGAAAGCAGGTTCCCGGAGAATCCGTTTCGCCCCTCGCGGCGCCCGGAGCGCGTACGACCGACCGGGGGCCGGTGCGGAAGCTTCCGTCTTGAGTCCAGGGACAGGGCCTCGGCCGCGTGGAATTCCGGCCGCAACCCCTTGCGCCACCTGTGGACAGAGGGTCGCCTTCGCCACCCCCTCGCCACGGCCAACATCCTAACACAAGATGAGTGCGGCGGAGCGGCCAGGGTATGAGAAAAGAATGCCCCCGCCTGCCTGTCCGGTTGCCAAAGTACCAAACACTTAAAAATCGGTTGACAGCCCCGGGGCGGGTTTGTACGCTATCCCCTGGCTCTGCCAGTTTCTCAAAACGAATGAAGAAGAGAGCGCCCAGTTTGGGTATGGGTGTCTGAGAGCGCTATGGATTTCAACCATGAGCAGGAAAGGTTTGTCGCCTTGCTGGCGACCAAACTCAAAGAACTGCGGCGCACCCCCTACGCGCAGTGCGACATCCGCGAGCTGGAGCGCGTGGCGGAGCGCTTTCTGACGGCGGTCCAGGGGGCGGTGAAAGGCAACCGCAACAGCCTGGAACGCTACATCACCCAGACGGCCCTCTATCGCGGCAAGGAAGGGTTCAAGGGCTGGCACGTCATGCTGAGCTTCGACGCCTACCGCGACGTCGCCAAGCTCATGCACGCCGACCGCCTCGACGAGTTCATCAAGATCGACGACGTCCTGCACTGGGGCTCGACGCGCTACGCGGAGCTCTACGAGGAGTTGCAGACCAAGCAGGGGCTGGTGCGCATGGTCGAGTCGCTTACCCTGGCCCTGGACGCCAAGGAAAAATACACCTCCTCGCACTCGCAGTCGGTGCAGAAGATCTCCGAGAAGATCAGCCGCGTGTTGGGCGTGGACGTGGGAATGGCCGGGCTATTTCACGATATCGGCAAGATCCACATCCCCGACCACATCCTCAACAAGGCGAGCAAGCTCAACGACGAGGAATACCAGATCATCAAGCAGCACCCTTACCATTCTTTCCGCATCATTTCGCCCATCGATCCGGAGTCGGCGTCCATCTGCCTGCGCCATCACGAGCGGCCCGACGGACGCGGCTACCCCCTGGGCGACCCCAACGTGCCGGTGGAAGCCAACGTGGTCTCCGCCGCCGACACCCTGCACTCGATCTGTTCCAACCGCTCCTATCACAAATCGCAGAAGCTCGATATCGCCGTGCAGGAGATCCGCAAGCACTCGGGCGCGCAGTTCCTGCCGGAAGTGGTGGAAGCCGTGGAGCGCGCCTACGGCGACATGGCCGGAATGCTCTCCGACCTGAGCAAAGAGGAAGAATTAGAGGCCGTCGAGGAAAGAGTAGAGGTATGACCGAAACAGTAATGGACAAGCGCCGAATCAAGCGCGTGGGTGCGCGCCTGGCGGTGGCGCTGGAGTGGAAGGACGGCCAGGGCACCGTGCGCCGGACGCGCGGCGTCACCCGCGACATGAGCCAGCAGGGGATCTATTGTTACGTCGAAGAGCCTGTGCCCGCCCAACAGTCCTTGCAGTTTGACGTGGTGATTCCGGTGGAAATGACCGCCGGCTCTCCCATGGCCTTGCATTGCCGCGCCCGCACCGTGCGCTCCGATACCCAGGGGCGGCGGCAGTTCGGCGTGGCGGCGAAGGTGGAAGAGCGCCAGGCCGTTCCCCTGGAAGGCAACCTGGACTTGGAAACTGAGCGCCGGGTGGAGCGGCGGGTCAAGCCGGAAATCGTGGCGGCGGTGGAATACCCCGGACTGAGCGCGGAAGTCCGCGACGTGAGCGCCCGCGGCGCCTTTGTCGCCGACGAGCGGCCCCTTCCCCTCGGACGCCGCTTCGACCTGCGCTTCCAGTTGGAAGAAAACGGTCCCCCCATCCAGGTGCGCGCCGTGGTGCGCCGCGTGGATCCGCAAATCGGCATGGCCGTCGAGTTCACCGAGTTGCCGGAAGAAACCGCCGACTACCTGTCACGCTGGACCTCCGACCCGGAACGCGAATTCGCCTAGCGGCCGCGCCCGTCCCGACCCTTTCCACCCTCAGAGAGTCCCCGTCCCGGGGACCCCTGCGCCCGCCAGGGCAACGCGGTGCGGCGCGCGCACGGCCGGCGGCGGCACCTTCGACTGGTGTACCCCGAAACTGATCTCCATCGCCGTGTCCTTGGGAAATACCACGTCGCGCCCGCGCGCCAGCAGGTGGGAATAGACCGTCGAGGCGGCGCCGTAAAAAGCAAAACCCGCGCTGACGGCGGTGGAGTGCGCGGCCAGGCCGATCACGCTCCCCAGCAGTCCAAAACCCGCGCCGCCGCGCACCGCGCCGCTGGCAAAATTTCCCGGGTCGCCGTTGGCGCTTTCCTGCAAGGCGCGCTGCTGGGAATCGCCGGTGTCGAACGACGAGGTGGCCAGCAACACCTCAATCGCCGGAAGGACGAAGCGCTTCTTGGAGCTGACGGCGCGCGTGCCGCCTTCCGAGTCGAGCTTCAGGTGCGCGGCGCGCGGAACCTCGACGCCGTGCAAGTCCGCCTCCACCTCCCGCGCCTCGCCCCGCGGCAGCTCGATGCGCCGGAAAATGAATCGCAACCGGCCGTTGCGCCCCAGCCGCCGCGCCGGACGCGCCTCTGTGACCCGACCTTCCAGACGGCTGCCCTCCGGCAAAACCAGCCGGTGGCCGCTCGCGAACACCGGCCGCGCGACCACCGCCTCCACGCGCGCTCCCTTGTGGTTGCGGGCCGAGCTCAAGGGAGTCTTCAGCCAAACCTTCACCACGCTTCCCGGCGGAATGCGCGACGCCCAATCCCCCGGCGCCGGGCGCGGCTCCGTCCCCAGCTTCAGCGGCGAGACGAGCTCCGCCACGAAGCGCGTCCCGGCAGGCACGGTCTGGCGGTGAAAAGGCAACTGGGCCGAGAAGACGCCCTCCAAGCGCTTCAATTTGCCCGGCGCCTTGATGGCCGCCAGGGTCTGCTGCTTCTGCGCTTCCAACTGGCGGCGAAGGCGCGCGGCGCGGGCGTGCAGCTTGCCGCGCGTGGCGGGCGCCCCGCCCGTCACCAGATGGACGACGTTGCGCTCTCCCGGCGAAACGCGCGTGCGGATGGGCAGCCGGCGCCCGCCCGGAAAAACCAGCGTCCGGAATTCCAGGTGGACGGTGCGGAATGGCGTGAAGTTGCCGTCGGCCAGGGCGCGTACCCGCCGCCCGCGCGGCACCGGGTCAATGCGCGTCACGCGCCCTTGCAGCCTGCTGCCCGCCGGAATCACCTGCCGGTCGAACACGTAGACGGGTTCGAGCAGCCGGCCCTCGACGCGCGCCCCCGCGTGCCGGACGCGCAGCGGCTTCACCAACTCGACGCGCAACGGCACGCCCGCCGGAACGGTCAAGGGAATCGTGCCCGGGTGCGCGCCCGCCGCCCACACGGCCGGCGCCGCCGTGCCCAAAATCGCCAATCCGCAAATCAGCCTGCGCCAATGCATCGCCCTCACCCTCCCTGCGCAAAGTCTTTCTTTTCGAGATAGCCCTGGACACTAGGACGGCTCGCCGGCCTGGCGGGTTGTTTGGAAAATGTTGGAAGTGCGCGCCGGCCTTGCGGCCGGCGCGGCATGCCGCCGAGAGCCGCTACTTCCCGCCCCCCAGGTGCTCGGCAAAGAAGTTCACGCCCGCCCGGTAAGCGCGCACCCAGGAAGAGTGCATCAGGAAGTCGTGAATCTCGTCGGGGAAAACCAGCACTTTGAAGTCCACTCCCTGCTTGCGCAGCGCCTCGACCAGGCGGATGGACTCGATGAAGGGCACGTTGCGGTCGTTGTCGCCCTGCACGATGAGCACCGGCGAGCGCCATGTGTCGACCGAAGCCAGCGGCGACGACCGGAAGGCCACGCGCGCCGCGGCCTGCTGCTTTTCGGGGTTATAGGTGGGAACGAAGTTGGGAATTTCCAGGTTCCAGTCGTGCACGCCGTGCATGTCGAAACCGGCGGCAAAGAGGTTGGAAGCGCGCGCCAGGGCGAGCGCCGTCAGGTAGCCGCCGTAGGAGCCGCCCCAGACGCCGATGTGGTTGGGCTCGACGTCGGAGCGCGAGCGCAGGTAGAGCCCCGCGCCCATCACGTCGTTGAACTCGCTCGCCCCCGTGGCGCCGTAATGCAGCGCCTCGCGGAACTTCATGCCGTAGCCGATGCCGCTGCGGTAGTTCACCGAAAGCACCACGTAGCCGCGGCTGGTCAGATACTGATTAAGGGCATAGGAATTGTTATAGTAACCCATGTAATGCCAGCCCAGGAGCATCTGGCGGCGCGAGCCGCCGTGGAAAAAGACCACCGCGGGATGCCGCCCTTGCGCGTCGTTGGCGGGCAGAAAGAGCTGCCCGTGGATGCGCAGCCCGTCGGAAGCCGAGAAGATCACCTGCTGAGGCACCACCAGTTGGTCGGCCGGGAAGTCGGCCGGGATGGCGCTGCGGGCGATATCGCGGATCTCGCCCGACGAGGTGAGCACCGCCGGGCGCGCCGGCCAGCGCGCGTCGGAATGGAGCAGCGCGATCGTATGGCCGTCGCTCGTCATCGCCGGTGACCATTCAAGGCCCTCGCCGGGCGTGAGATCGGTGGGTGCGCTCGCCGT
>JBJKQV010000444.1:0-4749 GCA_046704985.1 Terriglobia bacterium | reverse complement strand
CCTCTAGCCTTTAGCCTTTAGCCTTTAGCCTTTAGCCTTTAGCCTTTAGCCTTCTACTTTCTAATTTCTGCTTTCCCGCTTCTGACTTCTGACTCCTGGCTTCTGCTTGCAGCCTCCCGCTCACTGTCTACCTACGGAATCCCCTTTCCCCCATCCACCACCAACACCTGCCCGGTAATGAACCCGCCGCGCGTGGCGAGATAGAGCACCATCTCGGCGATGTCCTGCGGGCCGCCGGCGCGCTTGAGCGGCGTCGAGGCGATGACCTTGCGCAATTCGCGCGTGCGCTTCTCGCCCGGGAAAAGAATCGTGCCAGGAGCGACGCTGTTCACCTGAATGTGCGGCGCCAGGGCCTTGGCGAGGCAGCGCGTGAGCATGATTTGCGCCGCCTTGGACGAGCAGTAGTGCATGTAAGCGGGCCAGGCCTGGATGCCACCCAGGGAAGAGATGTTGATGATGCGCCCGCGCTTCCGTTTGAGCATCAGCGCCGCGGCGGCCTGCGCGCAGAAAAACGGCCCCTTCAGGTTGGCGCCCAGCACGCGGTCCCAGTCCTTTTCCGTGAGCTCGGGCAAGCGGCGGGGGAAAAAGTCTCCGGCGTTTGAGACCAGCACGTCGAGGCGGCCGAATTCGCGGGCGACGCGGCGGAACATGGCGCGCACCTCGCCCACCCGTGCCACGTCGGCGCGCACCGTGAGCGCGCGCACGCCCAAGGAGCGGATTTCGCGCGCCGTGGCTTCCGCGCCCGCGCGCGAGCGGCGGTAGTTCACCGCCACGTCGGCGCCGGCGCGCGCCAGGGTGAGCGCGATGTCGCGCCCCATGCGCCGTCCCGCCCCGGTCACCAGGGCCACCTGGCCCTTCACGGAATTGTTTTTCCTCATCGTTAGCCTCATTGAACGTTCACGCCGGCATCGAAAAAAACAATCTCACGCCAAGGCGCCAAGGCGCAAAGTAACGCTGCCCTTTAGGGCAGCATCTACGCGCGCTCGAAACGCGCCGTGAAATGTCGCAGGAAGGGCGGCTCGTAGGTAATCTTCATCCCGCGAATCTGCGCGCGGCGCTTCCACACTTCCAGAATGACCTCGATCACGTAATCGATGTGGCTCTGCGTATAGACGCGGCGCGGAATCGCCAGGCGCACCAGGTCCATTTTGGCCGCGGCGCCGAACATCAGGGTGCCGATTTCGACCGAGCGGATGCCGCCCTGGATGTAGAGTTCCGCCGCCAGGGCCACGCCGGGAAACTGCGGGCACGGGATGTGCGGCAGGAAGGCGCGCGCGTCGAGATAGACGGCGTGGCCGCCCGGCGGACGCACAATGGGCACGCCGGCGTCGGTCAGGTGGCGGCCCAGGTAGGCGGTGGAGACGATGCGGTAGCGCAGGTAATCCTCTTCCAGGGCCTCTTCCAAGCCCACGGCGATGGCCGCCAGGTCGCGCCCCGCGAGGCCGCCGTAAGTCGGATAGCCTTCCGTAAGGATGAGCAGGTTCTTTTCCTGCTGGGCGAGCGCCTCGTCGTTGGTGCAGAGGAAACCGCCGATATTGGCCATGCCGTCTTTTTTGGCCGACATGGTGCAGCCGTCGCCGAGCGCGAACATCTCGCGGGCGATTTCCTTGGGCGACTTTTCCGCGTAGCCGGGCTCGCGCATCTTGATGAAGTAGGCGTTCTCGGCGTAGCGGCAAGCGTCGAAATAGAGCGGGATGCCGTGGCGGTGGCAGACGGCGCTGACGGCGCGGGCGTTTTCCATGGAGACGGGCTGGCCGCCGCCGGAATTGTTGGTCACCGTAAGCATGACCAGGGGAATGCGCTCGCGGCCCACGCGCTGGATGAGCTCTTCGAGCGCCGCGACGTCCATGTTGCCCTTGAAGGGAAGGTCGAGCGCCGGCTGGCGCGCCTCGGGAACGGGCAGGTCCGCCGCCTCGGCGCCCACAAACTCGATGTTGGCGCGCGTGGTGTCGAAGTGCGTGTTGTTGGGAACCACGTCGCCCTTCTTGCACATCACCCCGAACAGGATGCGCTCGGCGGCGCGGCCCTGGTGAGTGGGAATCACGTGCTGGTAGCCGAAAATGCCCTGCACGGTCGAGCGCAGCAGTTCGAAGCTGCGGCTGCCCGCGTAGCTTTCGTCGCCCTCCATCACCGCCGCCCACTGGCGCGTGGACATGGCGCCGGTGCCCGAGTCGGTGAGCAGGTCTATAAGCACGTCCTCGGCGGGCAGCAGGAAGAGGTTGTAGTGGGCGCCCAGGAGCAGCTTCTCGCGCTCGGCGCGGCTCGTCCAGCGAATGGGCTCGACGCTTTTGATCTTGAAGGGCTCGATGATGGTGCGGACGCTCATGCTTTCCCCCAGGGACGCCCCCATCGTCGCGGCGCGGGGCGCCGGGTGCCATTGTAAACCTCCCGCGCGCCGGCGGCGGAAACTTCCGCCGCGTCAGGCGCCGCGGCGCTTCCTTGACGCTGGGGCGCGCTTCTCCTAGAATTCTTGGGGCCATGATCCAGGTGGAGGTTTACTCCAAGCCCGGTTGCCATCTCTGCGAAGTCGTGATGGGCCAGCTCGAGCGCCTGCGCTCGAGCCACCCCTTCGAGCTGCGCGAGGTCAACATCCTGGACACCCCGGAGCATTTCGCCCGCTACAAGGACGAGATTCCGGTGGTTTTCATCGACGGCCGCAAGGCTTTCAAATACCATCTGGACGAAGCGGATTTCCTCCGCCGCCTGGAGCGCATTCGAGAAAGGGAGACACGTGGAGCTTGACGTACTTTCCATCGCCGCGCACCGCGACGACACGGAACTGTCGTGCGGCGGCACGATCATCAAAATGGCGGAAGCGGGCTACCGCGTGGGGGCGCTCGACCTGACGGCGGGCGAGACGGGCACGCGCGGCAACGCGCGCCTGCGCGAAAAGGAAGCGCTGCGCGCGGCCCAGGTGATGGGCCTCTGCCACCGCGAGAACCTCTTTTTTCCCGACGCGGGAGTCGAAAACCGGCGCGAGTTCAAGCTGAAGATTGCGGCGCGCCTGCGCGCCCTGCGCCCGCGCACCGTGATCCTGCCCTACTGGCAGGGGCGCCACCCGGACCACTACACCACCGGGCGCATCGGCTACGAGGCGTGCTTCCTGGCCGGCCTGGCCAAGTTGCCCCTCGAAGGGCGGCCCTTCCGCCCGCACAAGATCATCTACGCCTCGCTTTACGTCCCGGCGGTGCGCCCCACCTTCGTCGTCGACATCAGCGCGCAGTATGAGAAGAAGCTGAAGGCCATTCTCTGCTACCGCTCGCAGTTTTCGGCGCACAAGGAAACGCAGAACCTGTTCCCCACGCGCCGCGGTCTGCGCGAGCGTGTCGGGTCGCTGGCGCACCACTACGGACTGATGATCGGGGTGCGCTACGGTGAATCGTTCGTCACCCGCGAAGTGGCGGGGGTCGAGGACATCGTCACCATGCCGGTGCGCTCGATCTGAGGCGGGCGCGCAGTCGGAGAAACGCATGCTCTGGAGCTCGAGATACGGAAGCCGGTGCGGATGGGCGGCGCTCGCGGCCGTCTGCCTCTGGGCCGGAGCGGCGCTCGCCCAGCAGCCCGCGGGCAAACCTGCGGCCGCCGCGGCGCCGGGCAAGACTTCGCCCGCCCTCACCTCTTGGAGCGGGGCGATGGCCGCCGGCGACCAGGCCGCCGCGCACCAGCAGTGGCACGCGGCCGTCCAGGCCTACCGCACCGCCCTCGACAATGCCCAGAACGTGCAGCCCAACGACCAGCACGAGGCCCTGGCGCTCAACAAGCTGGCGGAAGCCTACAAGCATCTGCAAAACTACCCCGACGCCGAAGACGCTTACCGCAAGTCGCTGAACATCTGGCTGCGCTCGCTGGGCCCCAACAACCTGATCTACGCGCGCGGGCTCAGCCGCCTGGCGGAGGTCTACCTGCTGGAGAAGAGGTACGACGACGCCGAGCACTCCTACCAGGAAGCGCTGGCGATCATTTCCAAATCCTCAGGGCCCGACAGCCAGTTGGCGGCGCCCGACATGGAAGCCCTGGGCTCGCTCTACCGCGCGCAGGGGCGCTATGCGGAAGCCGAGGAGATGTACCGCCGCCTCGTGGACCTCTGGCGCAAGGCCATGGGGCCGTCGAGCCCCATGCTCTCCGACGCCCTCAACAACCTTGCCGCGGTCTACGAAATGGAAGGCAAGATAAGCCTCGCCGAGCCGCTCTTCCGGGAATCGCTGCAGGTCGCGCACAAGGCCCTGGGTCCCGACGACCCCTACCAGATTCCCATCCTCGACAACCTCGCCGACTTGTACTACCGCCAGAAGCGCTACGCGCAGGCCGAGCCGCTGCTCGTCAAGTCGCTGGCGCTCACCGAGAAGGCGGCGGGGCCCGGTGCGCCGCAGGTGGCCATGGTGCTCAATACCCTGGCGCTGGTCTACGACGCGGAGCATAAGCTCGACCGCGCCGAAACCATGCAGCGCCGCGCCCTGGCCATTTGGGAAAAGACCAAGGGGCCGAACCATCCCGACGTGGCCGCGGCGCTCAACAACTTGGCGGGGCTCTACTACGACCAGGGTAAGTACAAGCAGGCCGAGCCCCTCTACGAGCGCGCGCTGCAGATCGTGCAGAAGGCTCTGGGGCCGGACTCGCCGCAGGTCGCGCAAACGCTCGAAAATTACGCCGCCCTGCTGCGCAAGACGAACCGCGTTCCCGAGGCGGAGCGCATGGAGCAGGCGGCGCGGGCTATCCGCGCCCACAACGCCGCCGCGGCCGGTGAGAATC
>JBJKQV010000443.1:0-8289 GCA_046704985.1 Terriglobia bacterium | reverse complement strand
GAGCTAGGCTGCGTCCCTCGCCCATACAGTAGCGGGAATGTCCCGGATTATGTCGGAGCCATCTGTACGACCAGTCCCGACCGCGAGCCGGAGCATGGGGGGAACAAAATCCTTACTTCGGAGTTTTTGCTCCTGAATGCCGACGGACCGAAGATAATCTGGCGGCACCCGATGGAGCCCCTGAGTGTATCCGACAGCAAGGACATGAACGCTGGCATCCAGTGGGGTGATCCATTGCTCTATCGGGACGGGTCGAAGCTGTTAGTCGTCGCCCCGACTAGCAAGCCGGAACTGGTCGTCTACGAGGTGACGCTCCCCAATTGAGGTGTTCCCACCGCTCTGAACCGCCGCAGGCAACCTTCCGGGACGCCCTTGGCGGGTGGCCCATGCTTGGGGTAAAGGGGGCACGCCGCAGCACACGCTTTTTAGCTGCACCAGTCCTTCAGACAAAGTACCCTTGCGAGTATGAACGGCGAACTAACCTGGAAAGGGTGGGCCACCCGCCCGCTTGGCAGTAGTGGGTCGGTGGTTAAAGCAGATTCCGAACAAAGAGAGGGATTTCCAATGTCCACTCACGATTCGGCACAAGGTCCTTCTAACACTTTTGTGGTCGTAGATGTCGAAACGGCGAACCCTAACCTTTCGAGTATCTGCCAAATCGGAATCGCCCGCTTTACAGTGGGGAAACTGCAACACTCTTGGAAATCGTTCGTCAATCCCGAAGAGTACTTCGACGACCTGAACGTATCAATCCACGGGATAGACGAGGAAAGCGTCAAGGATGCCCCCTCTTGGCCGACCGTGTACCCCGAAGTCAGCTGGGCTTTAGACGGGAATATCGTTGTCAGTCACACGCCCTTTGATCATACAGCTTTGCAGCGCGCCTGCGAGAAGTACAAACTTGCGCTTGGGAAGTATCAGTGGCTTGACTCAGCAAGAGTCGTAAGGCGGGCGTGGCCGATATTTGCCCAGTCCGGTTACGGACTGTCCAACGTGGCGGCCTACTTCTCCATCCTGTACCAGGCGCATGACGCGCTTGAGGACGCCCGGTGTGCTGGCGAAATCTTGCTTCGCGCCGTAGCCGAAACCGGCTTGGACATTGAGCAATGGATTCATCGCTCGAAGCAACCGATAGGCAGCGCGAGCACGGGCAAGATTACTCGCGAGGGAAGCGCAGAAGGACCTCTTCATGGGGAAGTCGTTGCGTTTACCGGGGCGCTGTCCATGTTGCGCCGCGAAGCGGCCGACGCCGCATCTGCCGCAGGTTGCGAAGTGGACTCCGGCGTAACAAAGCGAACCACCTTGCTTGTGGTCGGCGACCAGGACATCCGCAAACTGGCCGGCCAGGAGAAAAGCGCAAAGCAGCGCAAGGCAGAGAAGCTAATTTCCAATGGCCAGTGCATTCGCGTCATCGGGGAGAGTGACTTCAAACATCTTTGCGGGATCAGGTGTGTATAGGGCCTGCCGCGACTCATCCCGAAGCAGGTAGCGCGGAGTTTCGGGCGGGTGGCGCAGACCCGGTGTTGCAGGGTCGGCGATGCGGCTTTACGGGAGTGGAATGAGCATGGCGCCGGGCCGCAAGAACGTTGCGCTTCGCGCGAGCGCAGACACTCGAAGGCAAGTGTCTGCGCCAGCCGCCGCATATATCCCGACCAACACCGTCGGGACGTATGCGCCACCCGCCCAATTGATTCGTGCAAGCGATTTACCCAGAATCACACACCCGGGGGGCACGCCGTGAAGTTCCAGCGCCACACTTATACCAGACTACTGCTCCTGGCAAATGGCCTCTTATGGCTGGTATTCGCTGGTTACTTTCTTGCCTTTAGCCACGGCTATAGACCACATCCTCCCAGGTTCGAAGAACAGTCTCCTCTGTATGTCTACTACGGTCGTGCCCTTCCAGCCGAGCAATACATGACTCCTCTTCTGCGGACCATGAGGTTTTTGGAGTGGCCGAGTTTCTTCGCGGCTCGGCCTTACTTCTGGTACTTCGACACTCATGGCATCTACGGCAAGCAGCTATACTGGCGTGTGTCTGTCACTGGTTATTACCTCTTGATTGTGTGTCTACTTTCCTTCTTGCAGTGGTACGGTGTTGGCTGGCTGCTTGACCGTGTTCGCAAGCGCGTGAAACTGGGGCCGACCGATACGTCGAGTTGCAATGGCCATGCTGACGATGCATAGCAGGTAGCCACGGTCCCGCGCGGCGGGACCGTGGGTTCTTCGTCGTGCGAAAGGCCGGCCTACGCCGAGGCTTCGGCGGACGAGCCCACGGTTAATTCCAACGGCGAATTAACCGTGGCTACCAAGCTTTAGCGCCGCGCTGATGGCGATGTAGAATCCGTCGGCGGGCGGACAGGTCGCCGCCACAAGAAGGCCGCAGAGTCCCGTCCCGAATTTTCGGGATTCGGGATGCGATTCTGCGCCGCCTATTCTCTTGAAGGGGTAGCGCGTTGAAAGAGATTGAGCTTCTTGCCCGCCACAGTCGCGTGACGGTGCGCCGCCCGGGCGCGCCCGACCCGGAGGGGAGTTGTGTTGTCTACTGGATGCAGCGAGCCCAGCGCGCCTTCGACAACCCCGCCCTCGACGTAGCGATTGAGGCGGCCAACGCCTTGCGCAAACCCGTGGTGGCCTTTCTGGGCCTCGTCCCCTTTTATCCGAACGCCAACCTTCGCCACTACGCGTTTCTGGTTCAAGGATTCCCCGACATCGCGCGCGGCCTGGCGAAGAGGGGCGTGGGGTTGGTGCTTCGCCGTTATCCGCATCATGGGCTGATAAGATTCTGCCAGGAGGTGCGCGCCAGCCTGGTGATCGGCGACGAGAACCCTCTGCGCGAGCCCGAGGGGTGGCGTCGCGCGGCGGCGCAAAAGCTGCGCGTGCCCTGCTGGACCGTCGACGCCGACGTCATTGTTCCCTCCAAGCTCCTCGAGAAGGAGCAGTACGCGGCGCGCACCATCCGCCCGCGCCTGCGAGCGCTTCTCGATGAATTTCTGGTCCCCCCGGCCAACCCTCGGGCGAGGGTGGCGTGGAAGCGGCCCCGGCGTCTTGCCTCGCTGCGGCCCGAGAGCGACCTGCTGGAGGGGTTTCCCATTGACCGAAGCGTGCCGCCGGTTGCGGCCATGCGGGGCGGCAGCGCGGAGGCGCAGCGCGCCCTCTCGGCGTTTGTGCGGCGGAGGCTGCGGGGATATGCCGTCGAGCGGAATCGTCCGGAGACGGACGGCACGAGCCGGCTTTCGCCCTACTTGCACTTCGGGCACCTGGGACCGCACACCGTGGCGCTGGCGGTTCGGCGGGCCGGCGCGCCGCGGGCGGATCGCGAGGCGTTTCTGGAGGAGCTGGTCGTGCGGCGCGAGCTGGCCGTCAACTTTGTGCGCTTCAATCGCAACTACGATCGCCTGGCGGGCTGCGAGCCCTGGGCCTTGCGCACCCTCGGCGCGCACCGCCGCGACGAGCGCGAGCATTCCTATTCCCTCCGCCGGCTCGAAGGCGCCGAAACCCACGACCCTCTCTGGAACGCCGCGCAGAGACAGATGACCGCGGGCGGCTGGATGCACGGCTACCTGCGCATGTACTGGGCCAAGAAGATTCTGGAGTGGACGCGCTCGCCCCAGGAAGCTTTTGAGATCGCGGTGCGCCTGAACGACCGCTACGAGCTCGATGGGCGCGACCCTAACGGCTATGCTGGGATCGCCTGGGCCATCGGCGGCAAGCACGACCGTGCCTGGGGGCCGGAGCGGCCCGTCTACGGCAAGATCCGTTACATGTCCTACGCAAGCACCTCGCGCAAGTTCGACAGCCGGCTGTATATCCGGCGCGTCGAGGCGCTGGCCGGGCCAGGAGGCGCGAAATGACCGCCCGCCGCGACGCGCTGGGTCTTGTGGTTTCGATTCTGATCTGTTTCGCCGCCGCGGGGCTGGGCTCGCTGTTCACCACCCCCGCCCTCGGAGGCTGGTATCTCACCCTGCGCAAGCCTGCCTGGACGCCTCCCAACGCGGTCTTCGGCCCCGTCTGGTCGCTGCTCTACCTGAGCATGGCGGTGGCCGCGTGGTTGGTGTGGCGCCGGGCGGGGACGCCGGGTGCGCGACGTGCCCTTGCCCTCTTTGCCCTCCAGCTCCTCCTCAACGTCGCCTGGTCGGCTCTCTTCTTTTCGGCGCACCTGCCCGGCGCCGCTTTCGCCGAGATCGTCCTCCTCGAGCTCGCCATCCTGGCCGCCATCGTCGCGTTCCGGCCCGTTTCGCGCGCCGCCGCCTGGCTCCTGGTGCCCTATCTTCTCTGGGTGGGTTTTGCCGCGGCGTTGAATTATTCCATCTGGAGGTTAAACGCCTGAGCCGGCGGTGCCGCGCTGATGGCGATGTAGAATCCGTCGGATGACGGACAGGTCGCCGCTACAGGACCGCGCTACCTTACTGTAGCGCCGGTCTGTGACCGACGAGCGCGTGGAGCAATTTTCCCGCCGCTCGCAGAGCGGCGCTACAGGACGGCGAGCAGGTAGCAGTGGCACGTTCCGAAGGTTCGGGATGGTGCCCGCCTGCCGCGGGGGGCGCAGGCAGATCGTGGTCTGGCAGTGGCGACTCAAGGGAGAAAGCGAACCCATGAACGGGCGTGAGCGCATTCTGGCGATGATGGAAGGCCGGGCGGTGGACCGGCTGGGTTTCATGCCCATCACCATGATGTTTGCCGCGCGTCACGCCGGCGTGAAGTATCTGGACTACGCCACCGACTTCCGCACCCAGGCGGAAGCCCAGGCGCGGGTGGCGGAGGATTTTGATTTCGATTACGTGAGCGTGATTTCCGACCCCGCCTGCGAAGCCGCCGACTGCGGCGCGAGCATTAAGTATTATCCCGACCAGCCGCCGGCCATTGACGAGGCGCAAGCGCTGCTCGCCGACCCGCACCGGCTCGCCGAGCTGCGCGCTCCCGACCCGGCGAGCGGCGCGCGCATGCAGAACCAGCTTCAAGCCCTGGCGCTGCTCAAGCAGCGCGTCGGGCAGGAAAAGCTCGTCGAGGGTTGGGTGGAGGGCCCGTGCGCGGAAGCGGCCGACCTGCGCGGCATCAACACCCTGATGCTGGATTTCTACGACCGCCCGCAATTCGTGGCGGAGCTTTTTGAATTCGTCTTGCAGATGGAGCTGGCCTTCGGCAAGGCGCAGATTGACGCCGGGGCGGACCTGATCGGCGTGGGCGACGCCGCGGCGTCGCTGGTGGGCCCGGGTTTTTACAACCGCGTGGTGTGGCCCTACGAGCAGCGCCTGGTAGAGGGCTTGCAGCGCGCCGGCGGGCGCGTTCGCCTGCACATCTGCGGCAACACGCGGCCGATTCTGGCGGGCATGGGACGCCTGGGCTGCGAGGTGGTGGATTTGGACTCGCTCGCTCCCCTCGCCGACGGCCGGCGCGAGATGGGGCAGGAGCAGATCCTGCTCGGCAACATCGATCCCGTGCGCGTGCTGAGGGACGGGACGCCCCAATCCGTTTACGCGGCGGTGGGCGAATGCCATCGCGACGCCGGCGCGCGGTACATCGTCGGCGCCGGCTGCGAGGTGCCGCCCGATACCCCCGCCGCCAACCTTCGGGCGATGGCCCGCTACGCCCGCGAGCACGCGCCCGGAGGTGCGTGATGCCCTTACGAATCATGACCTCGATTCGCTCGCCGAAGGCCGCGCACTGCGCGGGCGTGATCCTGGGTGTCTTCCTGGGAGTCGTTTCGCTCCCGGCGGTGATGGGGGCGTTCTTTTCGGCGGTGTTCCAGACTCCACTTGAGATCCTAACCTTCCTGGTGGGGATTCCGGCGGCGCTCACCGTGCTCCCGCTTTCCGTGGTGGCGATCTTCCGGCCCCGGTTCGCGGCCCGCGCCATCGGCGTGAGCTGGCTGCTGTTCTTGATTGCTGTGTTCGTTTCCTTGAAGTGGAGGCAGATCGGCTCGCCCTCGCTGACGGAAGTTGCCATGTTTGTTTTGTGGTTTTTCGCGCTCCCCGGCAGCGTCGTGGCGCTTCTTATGCGCGCGGCGCCGGCGAGCAGCTAGAGCAGGTAGCCACGGCACGCCCTTTGTGCCGTGGGCTTCTTTGGGGGGCGGTTAAAAACCCACGCTCCCGCCCCGCGAGACCGTGGGTACCGGGTCGTAGCGGCGACCTGTCCGTCCACTGACGGATTTTACATCGCCAGAGGGTCGCCACCGTCAATCCGCCGCCGGACGGATTGACGATGCCCTTTTCATTTCCCGAGCCTACGCTAAATCGAAGCGGTCGAGGTTCATGACCTTACCCCACGCGGCGGCAAAGTCCTTCACGAACGCCTCTTTCGAGTCGCTGCTCGCGTAGTATTCCGCAATCGCGCGGAGCTGGGAGTTGGAGCCGAAGAGCAAATCGACGCGCGTGCCGGTCCACTTCACCTTGCCGGTCTTGCGGTCGCGCCCCTCGTACACGCCCTCCGATTCCTTGGAAGGCTGCCACTCTGTCTTCATGTCGAGCAGGTTGACGAGGAAATCGTTCGTCAGCGTTCCGGGCCGTTTGGTAAAGACGCCGTGCGGCGATTTCCCGAAGTTGGCGTTCAGGGCGCGCAGGCCGGCGACCAGAACCGTCATCTCGGGGGCGGACAGGGTCAGCAGCTGCGCCCGATCCACCAGACGCTCCTCGGCGCGGATGGGGTCGCCCTTGCGGTAGTAGTTGCGGAACCCGTCGGCCTTAGGCTCGAGCACCGCGAAGGAGTGGACGTCGGTCTGCTCCTGCGAGGCGTCGGTGCGCCCGGGCGAGAAGGGAACCGCCACCTTGTAGCCGGCTTTCTTGGCCGCTTCCTCGACGGCCGCACAGCCGCCCAGCACGATCAGGTCGGCGAGCGAAACCTGCTTCTTGCCGCTCGTCTTCGCGCCGTTGAATTCCTTTTGGATGGCCTCCAGCTTCTTCAGGACTTTCGCGAGCGCCGCCGGCTGGTTCACTTCCCAGCCCTTTTGCGGCTCCAGGCGCAGGCGCGCGCCGTTGGCCCCGCCGCGCTTGTCGGACCCGCGGAAGGTTGAAGCCGAAGCCCACGCCGTCGCCACCAGCTCGGTCACCGAAAGCCCCGACTTGAGGATCTTGGCCTTCAGCTTGGCGATTTCCGGCTTGCCGATGAGCTTGTGGTTCACGGCGGGCACGGGGTCTTGCCACAGTTGCGGCTCCTTGGGAACCAGCGGGCCGAGGTAGCGCGAGATGGGCCCCATATCGCCGTGCGTCAGCTTGATCCACGCCTTCGCGAACGCTTCGGCGAACTGCTCGGGATGCTCGTAGAAGCGCCGCGAGATCTTTTCGTAGGCGGGGTCGAAGCGCAACGAAAGGTCGGTGGTCAGCATGGAAGGCCCGCGGCGCTTGGAAGCGTCCCGCGCGTAGGGTACCGTGCCGGCGCCGGCGTTGCCCTTGGGCTGCCACTGATAGGCGCCCGCCGGGCTCTTGGTCAGCTCCCATTCGTAGCCGAACAGGGTCTCGAAGAAGTTGTTGCTCCACTTGGTGGGCGTGGTCGTCCAGGTCACTTCCGGGCCGCCGCCGATGGCGTCGTCGCCGTGGCCGGTGCCGAAGCTGCTCTTCCAGCCCAGCCCTTGCTCCTCGAGCGGTGCGGCCTCGGGGACGGGGCCGACGTACTTGCTGGGGTCGGCGGCGCCGTGCGTTTTGCCGAAGGTGTGGCCGCCGGCAATCAGCGCCACCGTTTCTTCGTCGTTCATCGCCATGCGCGCGAAGGTTTCGCGGATGTCGCGCGCCGCGGCAATGGGATCGGGCTTGCCGTTGGGTCCTTCCGGGTTCACGTAGATCAGCCCCATCTGCACCGCGGCGAGCGGGTTGTCGAGCTCGCGGTCGCCCTTGTAACGCTCGTCGGCCAGCCACTTGCCCTCCGGGCCCCAGTAGACGTCCTCGTCCGGCTCAAACACGTCCGGGCGCCCGCCGCCGAAACCGAAAGTCTTGAAGCCCATGGACTCCAGGGCGACGTTGCCGGCCAGAATCATCAGGTCGGCCCACGAAATTTTGCGGCCGTACTTCTGCTTGATGGGCCAGAGCAGGCGGCGCGCCTTGTCCAGGTTGACGTTGTCGGGCCAGCTGTTGAGCGGCGCAAAGCGCTGCTGGCCGGTTCCGGCGCCGCCCCGGCCGTCGCCGATGCGGTAGGTGCCCGCTCCGTGCCACGCCATGCGGATGAAGAGCGGCCCGTAATGGCCAAAGTCCGCCGGCCACCACTCCTGCGAGTCGGTCATCAGGGCCTTCAGGTCCTTGATCACCGCTTTCAGGTCGAGGCTCTTGAATTCTTTGGCATAGTTGAATTTTTTGTCCGTGG
>JBJKQV010000442.1:0-14644 GCA_046704985.1 Terriglobia bacterium | reverse complement strand
GTTTGGAGAGTCGGGAGTCACGTTCCTCCTCAATCATCCCGTGCGCCAGGCAAAGCAGGACACGAGAATCCCCAATACACCCTTTCGGGTCAGCAAGTTGCGCCGCGACACCTTGACCATGAGCCTGGTGGGATCAAATCCCGACGCAGCGATTTACGGTCTCCATCCCTTGAGGGCTCGCTCCAATTATCTGCTGGGTAACAATCCAGCGATGTGGCACACGAACATTCCCAACTTCCAGCGGGTTCGCTACCGGGACGTCTATCCGCAGTCCGTTTTGGACTTCTATGGAAGCGCCGGAAGATTGGAGTACGATTTTCATCTCAGGCCAGGTGCCCAACCCGGCCGCATCGCCCTGAGCTTTCGCGGTGCCCACAACGTCTCGTTGAGTTCTTCGGGCGACCTGATTCTGGATACCCCCGCCGGCAAACTGGTGCTTCACAAACCGCTCGCCTATCAGGAAATTGCCGGGCAGCGGCGGCTGGTGCAGGCGCGATTCCGCATGGTCGCCGAGCGCCAGGTGGGTTTTGAGCTCGGACGGTACGACCGGACTCGGACGCTGACGATCGACCCCGTGCTGACCTATTCGACGTATCTGGGCGGCAGCGGCACGGACGAGGGCCATGCCATCGCCGTCGACGGTTCGGGAAACGTCTATGTGGCCGGCACCACCACCTCCACGGATTTTCCCGCCACCACCGGGGCCTATCAGACCTCCTCACAAGGCAACACGGATATCTTCGTCGCCAAGCTGAACGCCACGGGAACGTCGCTGGTCTATGCCACTTACCTGGGCGGCCTGGGCAACGACTTTGTCTCCCACCTTGCGGTGGACAGTAGCACGGGCCAAGTCATCCTGACCGGGCTAACCGCTTCCGCGAACTTCCCCACCACTGGCGGGGTTTATCAAACGAGCTTGAAGGGAACCAACAACGCCTTCGTAACCTGGCTCGCTGCGGACGGAAGCGGGCTGGTGTTCTCCACATATCTGGGCGGGAGCAACTCGGATTACGCGAACTCTCTTTATGTCGACGGTTCCGGAAACATCTTCCTCACCGGCGTGACCTATTCGTCTGATTTCCCCACTGCGAGTGCGCTGCAGGGGACCCTGAAGGGCGGGTCGGACGCTTTCGTGACTGAGATGAACAGCACGGGAACCACTCTCACCTATTCGACGTTTCTGGGAGGTTCCGGAAACGACCTGGGAACCGGGATTGCCGGCGATGGCAGCGGCGCCGTTTACGTCACCGGCTACACGAGCTCGGATGATTTCCCCACCGCCGGCACGCCCTTCCAGTCGAAGCGCATGGGTCAAAACGATGCCTTCGTCGCCAAGGTGGCCGCCGGGGGCGGGTCGCTGACGTACTCGAGCTATCTGGGCGGTACCGGAAACGACCTGGCCGCGGACATCGCAGCGGACTCTTCCGGAAACGCCTATGTGACGGGCAGCACGACGTCCACTGACTTCCCCTTGGCCGCAGCCCTGCAGTCGACCACAGGAGGCGGTACCGACGGCTTTGTGGCCAAGGTGGATCCCGCCAGCTCGGCCCTCCTCTATTCCACGTATTTGGGCGGTAGCGGCCAGGATCAGCCGCAGGCCATTGCGGTGGATGGCTCAGGTGACGCCTACGTCACCGGTCAAACCTTCTCCGCCAACTTCCCCACCACCAGCCCGCTTCAGATCGGCCTGCTGTCGGGCGGCGACATTTTCGTAAGCGTTTTCAATCCTGCCGGTTCCGCCCTCACTTTTTCGACCTTCTTGGGCGGCACAGGGGCGGATAGCGGCAACGCCATTGCGGTGGATACGCCAGGGAATATCTATCTGGCCGGTATCACTTCCTCGAGCGATTTCCCGATCATCCAGGGAGACGTGCAAACTTCTTCTGGCGGCGGGACGGATGCTTACGTCGCCCGGATTGCCTCTAGCAATTCTCCCGGCGTCAGCCTGCTGACCACTTCGCTGACCTTCGCAGATCAGAGCGTCAACACCATCAGTGTGCCACAAATAGTGACCCTGCGGAACGTGGGGAGCGCGGCGCTGGGCATCACTAGCATCGCGACCAGCAGCGGGGACTTCAACCAGACGAATAATTGCTTTGCCAGCGTGCCAGGAGGCTCCGCCTGCAGCATCGCCGTGACGTTCACCCCCACCGCGCGGGGGACAAGAACCGGAACCCTGACCATCACCGACAACGCCGCCGGCAGCCCGCGGACCATCAATCTGAGTGGCAACGGAATCGCGCCTGCGGTGACTTTGTCCGCCAACTCGCTGACCTTCACCAACCAGAATATCGGCACCACTAGCTCTGCCCAAACACTCACTTTGACCAACACCGGCGTGGACCCGCTGGGCATCCAGGGCATCGCCGTGGTAGGCGACTTCTCTGAAAGCAACAACTGCGGCAGCAGCGTGGCGGCAGGGGCAAACTGCACCTTCCAAGTTGCTTTCCGGCCCACCAAGGCCCTGTCCCGCACGGGCTCCCTGGCCATCGTGGACAACGCCCCCGGCAGCCCGCACATTGTGCAGCTTTCCGGAACGGGCGTAGGCCCCGGCGTGGTCCTGTCACCTGCCAGCCTGGTCTTTGGCGATCAGCCCGTGGGAACCACCAGTGGAGCCGAAACCGTCACCCTGACCAATGACGGCAACGCGGCGCTAACCCTTTCGGCACCGACCCTGACCGGCCAATTTCTGCAGACGAACGACTGCAGCACCAGCTTGGCAGCAGGGGGCAGTTGTACATTCAACGTCTCCTTTAAGCCCACCAGCGCAGGAACCACTTTTGGGTCGATCACGGTCAGCGACAACGCGCCGGGCAGCCCCCACGCCATCACCCTGTCCGGTAACGGGGTTTCCGGCACAGCGCCCGCGGCTTATTTGTCCCCCTCGAGTATTTCGTTCGACCTCCAACCAGTAGGGACAACGTCTGCCACAAAGACGGTGACGCTGCAGAACACCGGCAACGGGCCTCTGACGGTCAGCAACGTGGATGTGGGAACCGGGGCATTTTCGCAAACCAACAACTGCAGCACCGTCGCTGCCGGTGCCTCATGCACGATTACGCTGACCTTCGCCCCCACCCTGCGGGGCCCGGAAAGCGTGCTGCTGTCCGTCACCGATGACGCCTCGGGAAGCCCGCATACGATCGTGGTCAGCGGCACGGGCACCGATTTCGGGATGTCCGGTACCCCCACCACCAACACGGTCAATTCGGGGGCGACGGCGAATTACACCGTCACCCTGACTCCTCTGAACGGCTACAATTCGCTGACCCAGTTTACTTGCAGCCTGGCAGTGCAAGGAACAGCCTGTACGCTGACGCCTTCTTCGGCGACCCCGGACGGCACCAACCCCTCTACCATCCAGGTCGCCGTGACGACCACAACGAGAACCAGCCTGGTGCCGCCCGTCGCCCAGGGCCCGAGCACCTTCTGGCCAATGATTGCTTCGCCTTGGGCAGTGGCGCTGGCTTGGTGGTTGCTGACCTTGGCTCTGGCCGCCGCCGGCGTGTACTGGGCGCGACGGCACCGGCGGGTTTCCTGGCTCTTTTTCGGGATTATGCTTTCCGTCTTACTCTGCGGAGCCTGCAATGTCGGTGCCAAAATCACGGGCACACCCCAGGGAAGCTTCCCCGTAACCCTGACGGCAACCACGACTACCGCCAACGGCGGCACTTTGAGCCACACCATCACCTTGGGACTGAACGTTAACTAACAGCATGGCAACACGCAAACGTACGACCGCAAGAACGCCGCGAGTGAATCGCCGGCGCGCCCGGAAGTCATCCGCAAAACCCTTCTTCGTCCATCCTCGGGCCCTGGTGGAATCCACCACCATCGGGCCGCGCACGCGCGTCTGGGCGTTCGCACACGTCATGAAGGGCGCGCGGATCGGCGCCGACTGCAACATCGGCGACCACGCCTTTGTCGAGTCCGACGTGGTGCTGGGCAACAACGTGACCGTCAAGAACGGGGTGGCAGTTTGGAGCGGCCTGGAGGTTGAGGATAACGTCTTTCTTGGCCCCAACTGCGTTTTTACCAACGATCCGAACCCGCGCGCTTACATCAAGAAAGGTCCCGACTCGCTGGTCTCGACGCGGATTCGGTCGAACGCCACGGTGGGCGCCAACGCCACCCTCCTGTGCGGTATCACCATTGGCCGTTATGCGTTCATCGGCGCCGGAGCGGTGGTGATCCGCTCCCTTCCCGACTACGCCCTGGTGGTGGGCAATCCCAGCCGGCAGATCGGCTGGATCTGCCAGTGTGCCCACCGGCTGCCCCTGGAAGCCGCAGCTCCGATAGGAACCACCACCGCCTGCCCGCGGTGCCAGCGAAGCTACCGGTGCGGCCCGGAGGGCTTGTACCTCGTGGGCGCCCCCAGCTGAAGCGCCCCGTCGTCACCGGTGGCGCGTGCCTCGACGGTCGCGCGCCGGAATCCTAATTTCTGAGAGAGCCTGCATGACCACATCCACACCACTTCAAGTCCCCTTCCTCGAT
Organism: Terriglobia bacterium; assembly: GCA_046704985.1. GTDB lineage: Bacteria > Acidobacteriota > Terriglobia > UBA7540 > UBA7540 > JBJKQV01. The sequence goes on along the minus strand of JBJKQV010000442.1, from coordinate 10,150 downwards.
CTCAAAGCACAGTATGCCTCGCTGAAAGACGAAATGCGCGCGCGCCTCGACGAGGTTCTGACGTCGACCCAGTTTGCCGGCGGACCCTTTGTTCAGCGCTTTGAAGAGGAGTTTGCCAGCTTCGTAGGCGCCCGGTTCGCGGTCGGTGTCGGTTCGGGAACGGCAGCGTTGGAGTTGGCGCTGCAAGTTTTGGGAATCGGCCCGGGCGACGAAGTCATCGTCCCAGGCAACAGCTTTTTTGCCACCGCGGAGGCGGTCAGCCGCCGCGGCGCGCTCCCGCTTTTTGCCGACGTGAAGGAAGGAACCTTTCATCTGGACGTTGCTTCCGCGGAGCGCGTCCTGACGCCGCGCACCAAAGCGATTATTCCCGTACACCTGTTCGGCCGCGCCATGGACCTGAGCGCCGTCGAGGAGTTCGCCCGCGACCATCACCTGCAAATCATCGAGGACGCCGCGCAAGCCCACGGCGTGGGCCGCGCCGGCCGGCGAGTGGGGAGTTCGGGCAGGATGTGCTGCTTCAGCTTCTATCCGGGCAAGAACCTGGGGGCGTACGGCGAAGCGGGTGCGGTTACCACCAGCGACCCCCGCCAGGCCGAGACGCTTCGCATGCTCCGTGACCATGGCAGCCCGGCCAAATACCAGCACACCCTGGTGGGCGCCAACGAGCGCATGGACGGCATCCAGGGAGCAGTGCTCTCCGTCAAGTTGTCTCATCTCGAGGATTGGAATCGCGCCCGCATCCGCCACGCCCGGGAGTATGCCCAAGCCTTGCAGGGCTCGTCTGTGCGCCCTCCCGAAATTCCTCCCGATGGCGAGCACAACTTTCACCTGTTCGTCGTGCGCTCGTCTCGACGGGACGCGTTGAAGACGTTCCTGCAGGATCGTGGCATCGCCACCGGCATTCATTATCCTGTGCCCCTGCACCTTACCGAAGCCTACCAATCCCTAGGCTATCCCGGAAAGGGCACCCTCCCCGTCTGCGAGGCGCTGGCCGGGGAGATTCTTTCTCTCCCCATGTTTGCTGAGTTGTCCGACCCGCAGGTCCAAGACGTCATCCAGGCTGTGCAGGAATTCGCGGCTCAAAGCTGAGTCCGTGGCAGGAGGATAGGGTCGAACCCGCAGAGGGAGCGAAGATTGCCATCCCGCCAGACAGTCCCGCACCTGCAGCTCCCCGAGGAGCAGTCCCACCTTTGGTTTGCCAATGAATTCAACAAATGACGGTGCGCCCATCATGGCAGCGCAGCCAAGCTGAGATGGAGGATCATGGCCTCGCCGGGAGAAGCGGGCTAAGGCGAAGGAACCACCGCCTGCACTTCGTTAGAGCCCGTACTCTCGCCACTGGAGGCCGTCGCGGTCACGACGTAACAATAGGTGTGTCCACCGAAGACCGTGTTGTCGGTAAACGTGGTTGAACTCGCACTCGAGGTGGATCCAACGAGCGACTTCCCCGCCACGCTGCCGCTGCAACCGGAAGCCGCGTCTTGGCGGTAGATGTTGTAGCCCGTGACCGTCACTCCGCTAACGGCAGCCGGCTGATCCCACGCCAACGCGACGGAATGGACGGTCGTAACCCCAGTTCCGGCCAAGGAGACCACCGTTGGCGTAGTCGAGGTGTCGCTGCTCAACGAGAGGCTTCCCGATTTGCTCCCCGACGATTGCGGAGCGAACTCGAGGGTGAGGGTGCTGGTCTGGCCGCCCGAAAGGACCAAGGGAAAAGGCGAGCCGGAGACACTGAATCCTCCTCCCGTCACGGTGCCACCGGAAACCGTGGCCGTGATGGAAGAGGGGCTGGTGGATTGAGAAAGGTTCAGAGTAAGCTGAATTGCCTTCGTGCTACTAGATCCCACCGCCACAGGCCCAAAATCAATGCTGGCAGGGCTGGTAACCAGTGAGGCGCTGACGCCGTTGCCGCTCAGCGCCACGGAGACGTTCGACGAGTTGTTCTGGAAGGAAAACTTCTGGTCAAAAGTCGCGGTCACCGCCACCGATCCGGTCAGCGTTCCGGCCGTATCCGGCGAAAACTTGGCCGAAACGTCGGTGGTGTCCCCGGGATTCAGGCTGATCGGGAGGGTCGGCGTGGTGATGGTGAAACCCGTTCCCGCGACGGTGACGTTCGAGATGGTGATGGCGCTTGTCCCGCCGTTCTTAATGGTGGCGGTCTGAGTGAGAGACTGGCCAACCCTTACATCGCCAAAATAAACGGTGAGGGGAACCGCGGACAGTCCGACGCGCGTCACGGTAACGGTGGCGTTGCTGCCACCGCCTCCCCCTCCACAACCGGAAAGGAGCACCACCATTAGTGCCGACGCCAGGAGGGAACCTCCCCGTCTGCACACCAAGGAGAAGGCAGCGCTGTTCATAGAAACACTCTCCCAGGGCCGCAGGAATACCTGCGCGCCGCGATCATGCCTTGCCAACCGGGTGGGTGAATAGGCGGAACCAGCTCTCCATCGACCTGTTGACTCATTCGGCCCCACCCTTTGTGGTAGACCGCGGACGCCTCCTGCCTGCGCCCTTTCGCTTTCGCGTTCCCGTGAGGATCTTGTCCAAACTGCCGATCCATGCGGGGGAAAATGCCATCCCTCGCGCTGGCCCGCCACGTTTGCGCGCAGGCTACCACCAATCCTGATGATATGCAAGAGCCAGGAACCCCTTGGCGCAGCTGATGGTCGCGTGGAGCGACGGGCGATGCGCCTGAGACCGCCCGGCAAGGCCGTAGGGCCCTTGGGGGGGCCTGAAGGGTCCCATTAGACCGTTGACAGGCCGCGCGGAGACGGGCAAAATCTAAAAGAAACAGCCAGCGGCGAGTTTGTCCGCCCATGGCTGTCTCTGTGCGCCCGTAGCTCAGCTGGATAGAGCACTTGCCTACGAAGCAAGGGGTCGGGAGTTCGAATCTCTCCGGGCGTACCATCCTTTCTCCGGGTCCGATGGCCTTCCCCGCTTCTGAATGTAGGTGAAAGACCCCTCACCGGAGGATGCTTCCTGAGAGGTCAGGAGTAGACCGCGCCGGGGGCGGCCAGGAGCGGCAGCGCGAGGGGCATGCCCGTGCGCGCCGCGGGGTTACTTGGTTTTCATGACGTAGACGCCGTCCCAGGCACCCTCCGGCGGCTCAGCCAGGTAATGCCGGCACCTTTCGAGAAGCACCTGGCCGGGGCCGTCGTGCGGATGAGCGCGGAGCAACGCTTCAAACCCTTCGACCGCCTTCTCCCAATCGCCGTGGCGGTAGAGTTCCAGGGCCCACTCGAACCGCTCCACCAGGTCGCGGTAGGGCCCGCGCTCCTCGGCGCCGGCGAGCAACTCGTAGATGCGCACCGGTTTCTTTTTCCCCTTGACGCGAATGAAATCCAGTTCGCGGGCTACGAATTTGTCCTGCACCTTCTCGTAGGTAAACTCGCTCAGAATCAGGTGGGTGTGAAAAGTCTTATTGAGCCCTTCCAGGCGGGAGGCTAAGTTGACGTTATCGCCCAGGATGGAGTAGTTGAACCTGTTCTTGGAGCCCATGTTGCCGATCAAGACGGGGCCGGTATTGATTCCCACGCCGATTTCAATGGGCGGCCGGCCAGCCGCGACCAGAATAACCTGCAACCGCTTGAGCGCCTCGATCATATCCAGGGCAGTGCGACAGGCGCGCTCCGCGTGGTCGTCCTGGGGATACGGCGCGCCCCAGAAAGCCATGATGGCGTCGCCGATGTACTTGTCAAGGGTTCCCCAGTTGCGGAAGATGATGTCGGTCATCTCAGAGAGGTATTCGTTGAGCAGCCCCACCAACTCAGCGGGCGTCAGGCCCTCGGAGATGGCCGTAAAGCCGCGGATGTCACTGAACATGATGCTCAGTTCTTTTTCCTCGCCGCCCAGCTTCAGCAATTCCGGATTGTCGAGAAGCTGATTGATCAGGCCGGGAGCCAGGTACTGCTGAAAGGCGCCCCGAACCTTCTTCTTCTCGCGCTCTTCGAAAAAGAACCGGTAGCTGATGATGACGGAATAGTTGGTCGTCAGCGTCGCCACGGGCAAGAATGTGACAATCCAGATGCGATGGAAGGCAAACAGATCGTAGGCCAGCCAGAGAAAAAGGCCGAGGGAGGTCAGCAGGACCACGGTAGCTCGCGTCGGGGTGACGGCGCTAAGGAGGGCTCCGGCGCCGAGGCTGAAAAGAAAGATAAAAGCGATGTCAATCAGGTTTTCATCCAGCCCGCGCCGGATAAACTGGCCGCTCAGGATATTGTCAATGCAGTTGGCGTGGACCTCGACGCCGGGGAAGGTTTCGTTGGTGTCAAAGGGAGTGGAGCGATTGTCCGCCAGTCCGGTGGCGGTGGCGCCCACGAGCACGATTTTGTTGTGGAAGGCCTGATCCTTGGGGACGCGGATCTGCCGCTCCTCGCCGCCGATCCGCTGGCTGACCAGAACGTCGCGACGGCTGTTGATGACGTCCGAAAACGAAACCCAGGGATAGGTGTTGCGAGGGCCGTGAAAGTCAATCAGCACGTTGCCGTCGGAGTTGGCCGGGATGGTCAGGCGGCCGATGGAAATCTTCTGCAAGCCGGCGGGCGTGAAGACCACGGCGACCTTGTCGAGGGAGAGGTCGGTGTAAGCCAGGACCGTGGCGACGTCGAGCGAAGGGTAGTAGCTGCCCTTGAAGCGAATAACCGTCGGATCCCGCCGTACCACGCCGTCACGGTCCGCGACCACGTTGAAAAATCCATAATTCTTGGCGTTTTGGGCCAGCAGAGGCAGAGTCGGTTCCAGCCCTCGCGCCTGGCAATACGGGCAGTTGAAAAATCGCTCGCCGTATTCAGGATGGACCACTTGCGGGTAGGCCTGAAACGAGAGATAGTTCTCAAAGCCTTCCACCTCGCTGGAATCCTGGTTTTCCGCTTGTGCCAACTCCGCCGGCGTGAAGAAGAAAAAGTAGCCCAGGATGGCGTTGTTGAAGTGCGAAAGGGCGTCGGAAAATTGCTGATCGTGGTCGGCGGCAGCCTGCAAAGCCCGCAGCCGCGTGCCAAAGGAAGGATTGCGGCCGGAGGAACGGTCGTAGTCCCGGCGGATCTGTTGCACGTATTTCAGCGAGGCATCGTCCGGGCGAGGAAAGGCAACGTCAAAGGTGATCACTTTGGCGCCGGCGCGGCGAAGATCATCGACCAGCAGCGCCTCTTTGTCCCGCGAAAAAGGCCAGCGCCCCAGCGCGTTCTGGCTCCGCTCGTCAATGGTGACGATGGTGATGGCGGGATTCGGAGGCTGGGGGCCGCGCAGGCGCATGCGCGTGTCCAGCGTCTTGAGCTCCATGTCGTCGACAAGGTCCAGGACGGCGGAGATGCGAGGAAGGGTGTGCCGCGGGAAGAGATACAGAAGGGCGTATACCGTCAGGCTCAGCAAGCACATGGCGGCGCCGATCACCAGGCCGGCGCGCTGGCGCACGAAGAATTGCCCCGCGCGGGACAAGAAGCTTTTGGGTTGGGTTGCCAAGGCTGTTCCCCCGGCATGCCGCCCAGGAATAGGCTGCTGCCCGGCAATCTCCCCGCCTGGTCAGGCCGCCTAGGGACCGCAGCCGGAGGGCGTGCTGGGCGACAGGGGGGGCTGGGATTGGCTGGCGGCGGCAGCGGCATTGGCCGCCGCGGCGGCTGCGTTCGCCGCTGTGGTAGCCTGATTGAGAGCCGACGTGGAGTTGTCAATGCTCTGCAAGGCCTTAATCCCGGCTACGGCGGACGCTCCACCGGCCGCCGCTACCGCCGCTGTCATGACGGTAATGCTTTGCGCCCCTCCCCCGGCAGCTCCGGTCGCGGCTCCTCCTGCCGGCGGGGGTCCCGTGGTGATGCCGGTGGGAGCCGGAGCCGCCGGAACATTCGTCAAATTTGTCGCGGATTGAACCTCCGCTACTGACGCCAAGCTGGGCGTGGTAGGAGCAAGGCCCTCCGCCACGGTGGTCTGCTGGCCGGGTCTCAGGCGCACGACTCCGTGGACGGCCGGATTGATGTTCTGAACCGTCACCGTTCCCTCGATGCAGATGACGTGGGTCGAGGTCGGAGTCGCTTCGACCAGGAAAATGGTCCCCACCACGCCGATGACGGCGGTGGGCGTCCGCACCTGGAAGCTTGATCCCGACTTGGTCAGCTTCATGACGTGCGCCTTCAGCCATCCGCGGACCATCTCCACCTGGGTCTGTTGGGCATTCGGATCGTGCTTGACGATGCGCATTTCGGAGCGCACTCCGATATTCAAGACCGACCCGTCCAGCAGCGTGATGCGGACCCGGCCGGCCTGCAACGTGCGCACCACATCCTGCCAGTCGACGGAGTCATGGAGCTTCAAGGGAAGGTTGGACCCCTCTCCCTGCCTCTGCACAGTTTCAGCCGGGATCGCGCCGCTCACCGTTCCTGCTTTGTGGACGGCCTGGGGGGCGGGAGCGGTCCCTGCCTGAACCACAGCGACGTCGCCCGACGGCACACGGACCGGCCGTCCGGAGCCGCGAATCTCCAATTCTCCACGCTGGGCATAAATCTCGGCATGGCCGACCAGAGCGGCAATGCGGCACTTCACCGGGAACCCCGCATGGCCCGGGACGACCACCGAGGTCCCCATCAGGCGGACTCGGGCGGCCTCCGGCCCGGGATTGACCAGGGTGAGCAAGCCTCGCCGCAGCGTCAGGACGTTCGTCTCCCCTTCCCTCGCCAGAGCCAACTCGCCGTTCTCGGCGAGCGCCATCGTCAACCCTTGGCGGAAGCGCACAATCGCCGTCGAGCCCGCGGCGGTGGTCACCGTGTCGCCGGGAAAGACCGCCGTGGAGGGAAACGCCGGAGCCTGATCCACCTGCACCCGGCCCTGAATTGCCAGCACGCCCAACGGCTCGTGCGGCTGTGCGGCAACCCTGCGAGCCTGCACCGTCATCCAGGCGCAGGCCAGCATGGCAGCCCACAAACCTGCGCGCTTCGCTCTCGGCATGAATTGGATTCCCATCTTCGTTTGCCTCCGTCCCCGTCCCCTCCCGAGCAGCCTGCCCATCCGAGCCTCCGGCCCGCCCCGCGCGGGCCCGGACGCTCGCAGCCTATTGCACGGTGAGCTTCAGGGAAACGTTGTGCGTTAGGGGCGGCGCACTCGGGTCAGGGTTCGCCGTCGTCGCGCTGGTGCGGATGAAGTTCCCATGCACCGAGATCGAATAGGTCCCCCTCACCCCCGAACCTCCAGCAGTAACTCCTCCGCCTCCGCAGCTCGCCCACATCAGCACCAGACTCAGCACTGCTCCGAGCATCACCCAGCCGGGCCTCAGGCGATTCCAGCCAGCCCCGGAACGGCTTCTCGGATTCCCACCCCGGGCCCTGATCCAAAGCGCTCCCATGGCCAGTAGCACGACGGCCAGCATCAGCAGGACAGTTCGCCCAGGCGGGGGAGGAGGCAGATTGGGGATCCCGGGCGCAACCATTCCAACGCTTGCGGTCCGCACGCTCACCTGCACCTGCACCGGCACGGAGTTGCTGAGGTTAACAACCGAGGGGGTCACGCTGCACTGCGACCCCGGCGGCCCTCCCGAGCAGCTCAGCGACACCTGCCCCGCCAAGTCGTTCACGGGCGACACCGTCAGCGCGTAGTTGGCCGTCCCGCCCGCCGCCACTGTCGCTTCCTTCGGGTAGGGCGTGAAGGAGAAGTCCTGGAACAAGACCTGCAAGTAAAGGGTACGCTGGATGAAGTCCGCCGAAGTCCCCGTCACCTCAAACTGCATCGCGTTTCCTGCCACAGCCCGCAAGTTCCCCAGCGCCAGCTGGCTCTGCTGGGGATTTTGTATCGACTTGGGGTCGAACGCGCAGGTGGCCGGTTCGGCATTGACGCACGCCAGACCAATCTGGTCCGTGGCTTGGCAGGTCGCGTTGGGGGTAACCGTGAAGCTGGTTTGGTTCGTACCGCGCAGTAGCCGTGCCGTGGGCGAAGGCGACGATAGTGGGCACGCCGGCTTGCCCGTTCCTGACAGACCCACGATGTCGGGGCTGCTCGGGGCATCCGACGTGATGGTCAGATTTCCCGTTACCGTGCCGGTGGCTGTGGGATGGAACGTCACGCTGACCTGGCAACTGGACCCCGCGGCCAGTGTCGAAGGGGACATGGGGCAGGTGTTGGAGCTGATGGCGAAGATGCTGCTGAGGTCGGTCAGGATGCTGCTGATGGTCAGCGGGCCGTTCCCTGAGTTCGTGAGGGTCAAAGTGCGCGGCGTGCAAGTCAGGTTCAAAGGAGTGTCCGGCATGGTGAGTGACGCCGCCGAGAGGGTGAGCGCTGGTGCCGCCGCTGCCGGCGCTCCCGTCCCCGTCAAAGAAACCACGTGGGGACTTCCCGGCGCGTTGTCCGTGATGGTCAGCGAGCCCGTGCGCGTCCCGGTGGCCGTGGGCGTGAAGGTGATGTTCACGGTGCAGGTCGTTCCCGGCTGCAGTGCCGAACCGCAATTGTTGGTCTGCGCAAAATCGCCGCTGGCCGCGATGCTCGAGAAGGTCACCGGTGATCCGCCGGTGTTGCTCAGCGTTACGGGCATGGAGCTGGACGTCTGATTCACGGGCGTGCTCGGGAACGCCAGGCTCGTCGTGGACAAAACCAGCCCCGGCGGGACCACGCTGCCGGCGCGGACTTCAAAAACGTACTGCCCGGAGAGGGTGCTGTTGATGCGGTTGTTGATCAGGCCCGTGGTAGCGTTCGAGTCGAGCAGGCCGCCGTTGACGGCCGAGCCCGGCAGCTCCTTGAACGTCCCCGGCAGGCCGGTGCCGTTCGAATAGCCCGCGCGCGCAGAATCACCGCCCAGGCCGTTCGATCCGTTGCTGGCGTCACCCGTCTCCCATTCGACCTTGCCGTAATTAAACTCAATATCGAAGTCGCCGGGGGCGACGTCCGACCGGTCCACCAGAAGCAGCTGCAAGGTGTTCAGCTTGTTCGTCTCCGTATCGTAGTAACCGGCGTTGAAGTAATTCACGCCGAAAGCCGTGTGGCCGTTGACTGTGTCGGTGCCGTAAGTGACGAGCTGCGCGTTGTTTTGGGGCCAGCCACTCGTGTCCACGTCGGCAAAGAAGGGCGCCACGATCACCGTTCCGGTGCTGGTCAGATCGAAGGGCGTGTAGGCGGCCAAAGGCGTGTCGAAGGTGACGTTGCCGTTGTTGTTGATGAACAGGCCGTTGTACTGGTTGCCGAAGAAGTTGACCGTGAAAGGAAGCGGAATCTCGGGCGTGGACGAATCGTCATTGGGCCCCAAAACCACGGACTTGAACCCGGGCAGGTTCAAGATGGGGGTGTTTCCGAACAGGCTGACGATCAGGGTTCCCGACGCCGCCGTGGTCACGGTCAGATTGCCGCTGCGCGGTCCGGCGGCCGTGGGGGTGAACGTCACGCTGAAGGTGCAACTGCCGGCCGGCGGAACGCTTGAGCCGCAGGTGTTGCTCTGGGCGAAATCGCCGCTCATGGCGACTCCCGAAATACTTACGGCGGTCCCGCCGGGATTCGTCACCGTGACGGTTTGAGCCGTGGACGGAGAACCCACCGCCTGCGGACCGAAGAAAAGCAGGCGCGCCGATTGCGTGAGCGCCTCGCCCACTCCCCACAGCGACACGTATTGCGTTCCCTCCGGCGCGGAGGAGGCGATGGCCAAGGTCGAGTCGCCGTAATAGGCCAGGGGGGCGGTCGGCGAAAACGTAACGTTGATCGTGCAGCTCGCGCCCGCTCCCAGGGAAGTGCCACAATTATTGGTCTGGGCAAAAGCGGGGGCGCTGATGCTGATGCTGTTGATGGTGATAGCGCTCGAGCCGTAATTGGTGAAGGTGACGGCTTTCGGCGCACTCGTGGTGCCCACGCCCTGGTTATCAAAGAGCAGCTCCAGTGGAGAGGCGCCGACCGTCCTTCCCGTACCCGACAGGGACATGTTGATCTGGCCCTCGGGAGCATCGGTGGTCACATAGAAATTAGCTGCGAAGGGGCCGCTGACGCTGGGCGTGAAGGTGAAACTGAAAGTACAGGTTCCGTTGGCCGGCACGGTGTTGTTGCAATTATTGGACTGCGAGAAGTTCGTGGTGTCGGTCATGTAAATATTGCTGATCGTCAGGGCCGTATTGCCCACGTTGATCAGCGTCGCCGTCTGAACCGGACTGGAAGTGCCGACCGTCTGTGGGACGAATGAAAGCACGTTCGGTGTGAG
>JBJKQV010000441.1:0-3700 GCA_046704985.1 Terriglobia bacterium | reverse complement strand
TGTACGCCGGCGCCGACTACCCCCTGGTGCGAACCCGTAAGGAAGTGCAGCTCTGGGAACAGCGCTACGGGACGATTATCTGGCTGGGCCCCTGGACGCCCCCGCTCTTCCATCCCCACAACGTGGTGCCGAAACTTCCCGAGGGCACCCCGACCACCAAACCGGCCGCCGAGGACGCGGCGCACTTTATGGTGCGCATGGTGCACAAGTACCCCCACCAGGTCACCATCTACGAGGGCGGACCCATGACCAATCTGGCCCTGGCCCTCCGCATTGATCCGCACTTCGCGGAATTGGCCAAGGAGCTGGTTTTCATGGGCGGCAGCCTCGACCCGCAAACCGACAACCCCGAGTTCGAAGATACGCCGCGGCAGGAGTTTAACTTCTACTTCGACCCCGAGGCGGCCGACATCGCTTTGCGCGCCCATTGGGCCAAGATCATTTGCACGCCGGTGGACATCTCGGTGAAGACGCACCTGACCAAAAACTTGGTGGACGAAGTTGCCCGCAGCCACACCCCCGCGGCGCGCTACTTCGTGCGCTACGCCAGCGGCGCCCACGATGAGGTCAGCGACACGCCCGAAGGACGATACTTCGGCCGCTTCTTTAAGGAGTTCTATGCGGCGGGCGAACACTTCGATTATCTCTGGGATGAGCTGGCGGTGGCTGCCTGGCTCGATCCTTCCATCATCACCCGCGAAGAGACCCGCTACATGGACGTGGATGTCAGCCACGGTCCCGGCTACGGAAGTACCTTGACCTGGACTGCCGCCACCAAGCCGCATCTTGACCTTCAGCCGGTGCGCATCCAGATGGATCTGAACACGCAGAAATTCTACCGGCTGTTCGTGCACCTTCTAACTTCACCCACACCGCCGGCGCCTTGAGATTTCGCGTGCCGTCGTGAGTTTAGGCAAGACATGGCGCGCTGGCGCGTGCGGCAGGATCGGTGCGCCCGTGGCGGGCAACGCAAGGCGAATACGCTGGAAGCGCTTAAAATATGACATTTTGTCTGTGTCCAGTGACAAATAGCCTGATTACACAGTGATTTGCGGTAAATAATGTCTTTTTTGGGGCCGGCCTAATAAAAATCTTGACAGATATACTTAGCAAGGTTATAAGGGTCGAGCGTCGGGTCGAAGGTCCCTTTGTAAGACACTATAGGTTTGGCTCCAGGTGAAACGTTTCACGGGGGCCAATGGAGGGTTTTGATGCTAGGGAAGAAAGTGGGATTGATTGGTGCCTTCCTGGGGGTGCTGCTGCTGTGTGGCAGCGCGTTCCTTTACGGCCAGGCCACCAGTAGTTTTTCGGGTACGGTGACCGACCAGACGGGCTCGGTGATTCCGGGCGCGACGGTGACCATCGTTTCTCAGACCACCGGCTTCCGGCGGGTCACGCAGACGGATGCCACGGGCCACTATCTGGCGCCGCTTCTGCCTGTCAGCGATTACTCCATCCAGGTAAGCTTCAAGGGCTTCCGGACGGCGGTGCAGAAGGACATCAACCTGCAAGTGGACCAGCAGCGGGAAGTTAACTTCACCCTGCAACCGGCGGCGGTGACCCAGAAGGTGGAGGTGACGGCCACGGCGGTGGCGGTGCAGACTTCGAACCCCACGCTGGGGCAAGTCATCACCTCGCAGCAGGTGGCGCAGCTGCCCTTGAACGGACGCGACTTCGTGCAATTGGCCACCCTCACCCCGGGCACCACGCAGGAGACCAACCCCAACAGCTTCTTTAACGGCGGCGGCTCGAGCGAGGTTTCCATTCGTGGTTCCTTCTCGCTGTCGGTCGGCGGTTCGCGCGCCAGCAGCACGGACTGGTTGCTGGACGGCGTGGACAACAACGAGCTGACGGCGGGCGGCATCGCCATTCTGCCCTCCATTGATGCCATCCAGGAATTCAAGGTTCTGACCTACAACTACTCGGCGCAGTACGGCACGCGCGCCGGGCCGACGGTGCTGGTCACTACCAAGTCGGGGACCAACGCCTTCCACGGCACGGCGTTCGACTACCTGCGCAACACGGTGCTCGACGCGCGCAGCTTCTTTGCGCCCAACCGCGAGAGCTTCATTCAGAACCAATTCGGCGGCTCGCTGGGCGGGCCCATCCAGAAGGACTAGACCTTCTTCTTCGCCGACTACCAGGGCAAGCACACCACCGAGGGACTCAACTTCTTCGGCCAGGTGCCCACCCTGGCGATGCGCACCGGGGACTTCTCGGAAGCCTTCGCCGGCATCGGGCAGCTTTACAACCCCTACAGCACGCGGCCGGACGCCGAGGCCACGACCGGGTACACGCGCGACCCGTTCTACTGCGACGGTTCGGGCAATCCTATGCCGGTGGACAGCACGGGCATGCAGACGGCCGGCACCCCCTGCAACAAGATTCCCCAGGCCTTGATCAGCCCCGTGGCCGCGCAGATGATCAACCTCTTTCCGGCTCCCAACGTACCGGGCACGCTGGTGGGCAATTACATCAACACGCCCAACAAGCGCTTCAAGGAAGGCGAGTTCGACATCCGGTTGGATCACAACTTCTCCAGCTCCGATTCGATGTTCGCGCGCTTCAGCTACGACCAGGCGACCGAGTTCATTCCGGGCGGCTCGCCGGGGTTCGCGGAAGCCAACGCCTTCGGCAGTACGCAGCACCTGGACGACCACGGGCGCAACGCGGCGCTGTCGGAAACCCACATCTTCTCGTCCAACACCATCAACCAGATCAACCTGGGCTACAACCGCATCTTCAACCACATTCAGTCCTACGGCAGCGGCTCCTGCGAATCGGCCAAGCTGGGGATCGCGGGCGCCAACCTGGGCGGCATCAGCTGCGGCTTGACCTCCACCAGCATCGGTGGCGGCTTCTGGTCGCTCGGTGACCGCGGGTACGCTCCCTTCCAGGGCGGCACCAACGTCTACTTCATCGCCGATTCGTTCGACATGATTCGCGGCAACCACGACATCAAGATCGGCGCCGAGTATCGTGCCATGCAGATGAACGTGAACACCCAAGCCTTCCAGGACGGCTTCTGGGTTTTCACCAACGGCTGGACCTCCGCGGTGGGCGCGCTGGACTCCTCCGGCGGGAACAACCTGGCGAGCTTCCTGCTCGGCTTCCCCGATCTGGGGCTGCACGACAACTCCTTCCAGGGCACCACGACCGGCCGCCGCTGGAAGCTCTTCCGGCCCTACATCCAGGACGATTGGCGCGTCACTCCCAACCTGACCCTGAACCTGGGCTTGGGCTGGGCCTTTGTCACCCCCACCACCGAGAACCACAACCGGCAGTCCAACTTTGATTTCTACACCGGCAAGTGGTATATCGCGGGACAGAACTCGGACGGCGCCGTCGGCGTGAAGATGGACACGACTGCCTACGAACCGCGCATCGGCTTGGCGTGGCGTCCGCACGGCAGCCAGAGGACCGTGGTGCGGGCCGGCTTCGGGATGTTCCACGACTCGGCCTGGAACCAGGGAGGCCAGGGGCTGTGGCAGAACCCGCCCTACTATCAGGAATCCAACTTTGCGGCGTTCTATCCCGACCTCTGTCCGATCGCGACCGCGGCCTGTGCGGCGACCTATGGCCTGACCCCGACGGGGAAGACCTTGGCTGACGGCTTCCCGATTCTGACTCAACCCACCGATCCCTCCACCTTCAGCGGGAACCCGCAGTCTCAGAACCTGAACTGGAAGCAGGGCCAGGT